>CAIRCP010000022.1 GCA_903877095.1 uncultured Actinomycetes bacterium
CATCCGATACGCCATTGATCTCAACGCTGGCGCAGGCCCGCCCGTCCCTGATGACCTTGACCTCATCAGCTGAACTGTGCGAGTTCCCGACGTTAAACACGTTGCTGGTTCCTTTCAACAGATCGGCCCAAGCCAAGCGCCAGGCGCACCGCCGGTCGCGGTGCGCCTGCCAAGCTCCAGCACCGAACGGCACCAGAGCTCGGCAGGCTTCTACACACAGGAAGCACTACTCGTCGGCGGCGAGAGAAATCGAAATGGGAGAGCACCTTGGCCGCCAAGGTCCCACATGCTTGGGACGAAGCGGCTGAGAAATTGCAGTGGTGCCAGCCGTTCGTCCAGCTCCCACCAAACGACACGGCTCTGACCGCACTTCAGGGCATTGGTGCGACGGATAAGCACCGGGAGATCGTGCTGTGCGCCTCGGCCCTGTTGTCGATCTCTGCCATCAGTCCAGACCTCGGTCCTGATGGGGGTATGACGATGATGGCGGCCCATCCCGGTCCTGCCGTAGAGGTCGGAAAACCAGGGGTATTAGGGATGGTGTATCGCCACACCGGTGAAATGAACGAAGAGGAATTGGTCAGGTGGGGACCCGGTGTCGAGTTGGCACAGCCGCCAGATCCAACCATCGTTTTCGACTTCCGCGCCAACGACAATTCTCATGTACAGATTGATGCGATACCACATCTGATTGAGCACGTAGGCCATGTTTTAGAGAGGTTTAGCGACTTGAAGACGCCGGCTGTGCTCCGCGTTCGGGCACGCGCCGGCAGAACGTCCGCGGGCTCCCCCACGCCCCCCCGAACCTCCCCACGCGACCCGTCTGGTCGCCAGCGAGATACCGGCGGGGCCGTGCCTGGCACCGTTGCCTCTTCCGAGCTGCTCAAAGAGCCTCACGGCCCCACAGGCGGCCCAACGGCGGGGTCAGAGGGTGGTTACTGCCGAGAAGGGGGTAGCGCCGACTTCTGGGCACAGCAGGCCCGCAAACCCCGGGGGCTGGGCCCGACCGTTCACACCCCACCATCCACCCACCGCGCTAAACCCCAGCTCAGAGCCATGACCGCGGTCAACTCAGCGACCCGCCCATACATGCACAGAGCACTACACGATATGGCCTACTGCCACGCACCCCTATCCATACCTAGATACCGGTAACGCGCTAGGTGCTGTTAAGCGCAGTTTTGCCAACGTGCTCGCGCACAGTTGTAGACGTAACAATGTGTGTGGTGTCAGTGGTGGCATACGGCACCGAAATCAGTGCAGGCTATATCGCGCGGCATTACGCATGCACAATGGCAAGTATTGCGGCACATGGCCCAGTGCAAGTACGGGTGCTGCTCTATGCGCTGTCGCGCATGTTGTTTCACACACGTGTGCACATACGGAATCCAGCGTGTGACCAGGTGTAATAGCGCGTCCTCTCTGCTGCATGTGGTAGTGCATCACGCCATACCTATGCAATCAGTTGGTGTCCGGTGCTCCAAACCACAGACATACGCCTACGGCACTGCCTGAGTGGTCCTACAGCGACACACCTACGGAGCTTGGCGTTGTGTTCCACGGAATTGTCTCTGTGCTGGCGTATTGTTTGGCGGATACGTTGCACCGCACGGCACTGCCTGAGTGGTCCTACAGCGACACACCTACGGAGCTTGGCGTTGTGTTCCACGGAATTGTCTCTGTGCTGGCGTATTGTTTGGCGGATACGTTGCACCGCGTGGGCAGCCACCGATAGCGATACGCCGTACAGCGTTCCGTAAGGCGGCTATTGCTGCTGTTAGAGAGGGGATTTGGTTGACGAACGCTACAGCAGTAGGGGCCTCGTCAGCGGCCTCAATTGACTGGTCATTGATGAACAACACCTACGTCATCGGTAACGGGAAAGGTGGGGTGGGAAAGACCACCACCGCGCTGCACTTGGCGGCGCTGTGCGCCCTGGATGGAGCCCGCGCGTTGGTGATCGACCTCAACGGGCAAGGCAATACGCCGCAGCTTCTCGGCTTCGCAAATACACCCGAAGACGACAACGGCCTGAACCTTTACCAGGCGATCACCGCGGGCATTCCGCTCAAGCCGGTCCGCGATGTCCGACCCAATCTTGATGTTGTCCCCGGCGGCGACTACGTGAAAAAGGTGGGTCCGTCGATCCTGATGGACTTGTTCTCCGGCGAGGAACAGGCCGTCGCCTACACCGCGCTTGCGCGAGCGATCAGCCCGATCGCCAAGGACTACAAGATCATCTTCATTGACACCCCGCCGGAGAATCAGACCGCGCTGAGGCTCGCACTCGGCGCGGGCCGGTTTGTGGTGGTACCGATCAAGACCGAAGTCGGGATGTCACGCAAAGGCCTACGGGAACTCGCCGGCGACGTCCGGCTGATGCGCGAGATCAACCCCTTCCTGACCATCCTGGGCGGGTTCGTGTTCGCCTCCGAGCGCGGCGCGACCAAAGTTCGCAGGGAAGCCCATGACGCCATCGCCTCCGACCTCGGGGCCGAGTGCGTGTTCAAGGCCTACATCCGGCACACCGAGAAGGTCAGCCAGGACATGAGCAAGTTCGGCCGATTGTCCTTCGAATTGGAGAAGGAAATCGACAACAACCCAACCTTCTGGCAGCTGCGGCGGGGTCAGGTCAACCCCGCCGATGCGGTCATCATCAGCCCGGCCGCGCGGGGGGTCGCCGAGGACTTTCAGGCCCTGGCGAAGGAGGTCTTGCTGCGCGCGGCTGACTGCCGCGCGGCGGCGATCGAGAAAGGAAACTGGCCATGAGCCTCACACCACAACAGATGCCGGCCGCTGACCTGCGCGACCTCACCACCCCGGACGCGCCGGCAGAAAAGCGCGGACACGGCCTAGCCAACCTGATCGACGAGCTGCCAGCCTCCGGGGCTACCCGGGCGAGCACGGCGGTCGCCCACGCCGAGGCACCCACCCCGGCGCCCGGCGCCGACGCGGGCCAGGCCGCCGCGTCCGAGCCGCCCCGGGTGGCAGCTGGTGAAGGCAAGGACCGGGTGCAGATCGTCGTCTACGTCACGGCCGGAGTGCGTAAGCGCTTCGACGACTACCGACACCGTCAGAGGCTCACCGCCGGCCGGGTAATGCTGGAAGCCATCAGCGCCAAAATCGACACCCTCGCCGATACCGTCGCGGCGGCCCGCTACAGCACCACCCCGTCCTCTGCGCTGTTCCCCCCCGACCCCGCCGCCGTCCGCTACCTCGGCGGCGGCACCGTTGCCATCCCGGTCACCGTCACCCCAGAGCAGTGCGAGGTGATCGCCGATCTGGGCCGCAGCCTGGGCATCGAAACTCGCAGCACCTGGATCGCCGCGGTTCTCAACGACTTTCTTCCCGGGCGCAAAGACCGGCTGTCCGCGTCGGCAACCCGGCCTGGACTGACTAGCGCGTGCTGAACAACGGGCCTCCGTTAAAGCCTGCGGAAGTGGCCGGGCGATTTGGCTGAGGCAGGCGAAGCCTTCATGCGCGATCTCGGGTCAGGAGCCGTGAGCTCCGACTCCGACGGCGACACCCAACGTGACCGCGACATCCAACGGGTCGCCGACTTCGTGCGCCGGTTACGGCGAGTAGCCCTACACCCGCTTGCGACCGACACGGTGGCCGGCGAGGAGCCGGCGATGCCTGGCTCCGGCTTGAGAAAACTTATGGCTGGCGAAGTCCACGCCGTAGTACGCAGCGACGGCACTGCGACCTTCACGTCAAGACTTCCCGACGAAGCGCTGTTCGAGTCGTTAGCCGTCCGGGTTCGACCATTCACCCTGGACAAGGACCGGCTGCACTGGCGGAAGGCCCTTAACGCACTGGATAACCTCACCGGTACCGATGACGTGGCGCTGCGGCTATCGTCTCAACGGCTGCGGGAAGAATGGACATCTGCAACGGAGCGATCGTCCCGGCCGCGGGCGTACTGGAGCGGCTACGTGGTGGCCGGGGAAGACGGCGACGAGGAAGAGGCCCGCCAGTTCAGCGATGTCGAACTGGCCTACGCGTGGCTCTATGAAGATGCGGCGCATGGCGACCAGGCGTCGACTGGCTACTTCGATATCACCGAGCGGTATCGCGCCGCAGTTGGGGTTTTCTCCCACATCGCAGTGGTCGCCATCGAGACGCTGCACTACATCAACGGCTTGGTTGAACTGGGCGTGATCGGCTTACCCCCTGGGACTTTCACCGATCGGGTCGTGGTCACAGACACCGAGTATGTGGTGGAAGGCCGGGGGTACGAAGCCCCGATGGGAGCTGACCTCAGCGCCGTGCCGATCGGCGGCCCGCTCCCCAGCGACTTCCGAACAGTGTTCGACGCTGTTCAGGAGATCAGCCAGCAAAGGTCCGGCCGGACCGACAACGATGCGCCGCCCAACAACCGGACGAACGGCGTTTGAGCGCATGCTGGCAGGGAAGCCTGGCCGGTGGCCCCCGTTACGCATGGCTTCGAAGAATCCTCAGCGCCAGCAGCACTTCTCGGTGCATCCCAACCGGTCCGCGGTCAGTCTCGACAGGCCCGGATACAGCGGTCACTACCGAGTGGTGGATAGCGCTGCGGCCGCGCCCCGGGCCCGGTTCACCGCGCGGGTGATGCTGCCGCCGCAGCTTCGTCACTGCGGTGCCGAACGGGTCGGTGACCTTCGCGGGGTCAACATGGCGTTTTGTCGTCGCCGGCGCCCGGAGCTTCGCGGTCGACCACAGCGACACCGAGGTGTTGCCGCCGTTCGGTTACACCGATCGCGCTCGTGGGCCGGGATGGTTTTGGTAGCTAGCGCGCGAGTCTGGTCACCGTGGTCAGTAGTTGACCGCCGCGTCGGACTCGTAGAGCGCCTTCGCGTCGTGGGCATCCCGGACGGCCTGGCGCACCGCCGGTTTGGTCAGGTCGAGCACCCGCAGTGCGTCACCGACCTTCGCGACGGCCTCGATCCGGCCGTACTGGGCGCCGAAGGATTCGGCGAAGTCGGCCAGCCCGCGCAGTTTGGGGATGGCGTCGGACATGTGGTGTCCGTGGGGATCGATGATGTTGGCGGCGATAGTTCCCTCGGCGCGGCGGGAGAAGAACAGAAAGTCGGGGCGCAGCGCCTTGAACGTGTTGCTGGCCGGGTCTCGGTAGGCGATGGCCAGGGAGTCCTTAGCGGAGCGGGACGGATTGCGCCACCAGGCGACGAATCCCGATACGTCCTTCTCCTGGTCGAACACCATGGTCTCCCAGTCGTTGAGGTGGGCAGGGAAGTCTCCGTGCTCGTCGCAGAGCAGGTGATGTCGTCGGCGGCGGATCTCCGTTTCGACGCCGGCCGCGTCACGAACTTTGGTGTCGGCCTGTCCGGTCCTGGGGCGGGTGAGCAGCACGGGTTGCGGTTGGGTTGTCATCGACTCCAGTTCGTCGTAGACCGCTTGGCGTTCGTCGGTGAGTCCCTTGCGCTGCACCCGGGTTTTCAGCAGCCAGTCGGCGGCGAGTTTGTTAGCTTCGTCGTCGAGGTCTTCGGCGACTTCGGGGACCAAGGCGAGGGAGGCCAGCTGCACGGTGGCTTCGCGCAGGTCGTCCTCATCGGCGTCGTCGCCGGCGAGATGGCTGACGTAGGTGCGGGCCAGCTCGGCGCTGAACACGCGCCCTGCCGCCCGGTAGGAGTCCTGGATGGCGCGGTGGTCGGCGGTGTGGGGTATCTGAATGCCGCGGCGATGTCCGCGTTTTCCGCCTGTCTCGCCGCGGCGGCCACCTCGCCTATCGCGGGCGGTGATTCGGAGCCTCAGCCCATTGGCCAGTCGAATGTCAGAGTATTGGCCGCGTCGGACAACCGAAATGCCTCCTGGAGGTGGCGCAGGGTCTCGACCGCGCGGGCATCGGATGCAGCGACGGCGGCCATGTAGTCGGCGGCGGCGCGGCTTCGCTCGGCTTTGGCTGTGGCCTCGCTGATCGTGGATTCAACGGCTGCGGCCAACGCGGCCCGTAGTCCCTGATTAGCCACCAGTGCTTCGGCCAGCGGCCCGGTGCGAGGGTTCATGTCGGGGGGCTGCTGCGCCCGGGGGGCGGTCGGGTGCGGTCCGAACCCGGGGGGGAAGGCCGCGAGATTGGAGTCGAGGAAGTAGCGGGGTCGCTGGCCACCCCGGCCTTCGACATATCCGGCGATGTCGCCGGCCAACAACCGTTGCCTCAAAGCCTTCGGACTGCGTCGGTGTGACGCCGCCACGCGCGACAGCGGCAGGTAGATGCGCGACGGGTCGGGGGGCGCAGTCGGCACCCACCCCGGGATCACCGAGTCGCGGTCGGCGCTGCTCATAGGACCGAAATCTACCCGTTGGGCTCGATATCGGACCACCACCTGAGCCACTTTCGTCCGATATCGACTTATCGTGACCGATCACGACACCCGCATCGGTATATATCGGTCTTTAGCGTCTCCTTGAGTACACTTGGCGACATGGCCGCCCCCGCAACACAGGCACCAACACGCGATATCACTCGACGTCGCCCCCGGTCGGAGAGTCGCCGGCTGACCGCAATGATGCTGCTGCGCATGACCGAGGCCCAACGCGCCGCACTGGATGAAGCCGCGACCGTCGGCGGATTCCGCAACGCCCAGGAACTCGTGATGGCCAGACTCGCACATGACCTCGCCGGAGCCGCCTCCGCGTAGGGTCCGCGCAACGCAAGATCCACTTTTGTCTCATCCGCCCCGCGTGTCGGCGGCGGATATCTTGCGTCGTCATGTCACCATCGCCCTCAGTAGTTCTCTGAGGGAGGTTTCGATGCACACTGCGGATCGCGCCGCGCCCAAGGATTGGGGCACACGCGGTCCAGCTGTCCGATTCAAGGCGACCCGAGAGGGCCTGTCTAACAAGGGCTTTCACAAGAACAGGGCCCCTAGTGGCTAGCTAGAGACCCTGTTCTGACATTTCGGGACCGAGTTTGGCGCTCGGCCCGCACCCCCGAGAGGGCTGATTGTCTGTTGCAAGACACCACTGAGGATATGTCATGCGCTGAACCTGGTCGAGACGACACGCGCAGCACCGCACAATTCCGTGAACGTTCCACGGCCGCAACCGTTTCGGCGCGCACCGACGCCGCCGCGGAGGTGTGGTCGCAGCTGGCTGGGCTGCTGGCGGCGAGCCCGCGGGTACGGCTGTGGAGGCCCGACACCGGCTTCGCGGTCCTGCGCCCGCTGACCAAGCAGCTCCCGGTGGCCCCGGCGGCGGTCCCGATCTACCGGAGCAGCCGTGGGCGCGCCGGGCGCCGCGTGACCCGCCTGCTCGTGCTGGACTGCGACGCCAAGGCCGTCGACAGCGCTACGGTCCTCAATGACTATGTGCGGCTTGCTCATTGGATTGAGCAAGCCGGCGGCCGATTCGTCGCGGACGTGTCCACCAGCGGCGGCCGGCATCTAATTGTGCCGCTGAAACACTCTGTCAGCGTCGACGACCTTCGCCCCCTGTTGTCAGCGTTGGCGGCGCGCTGCACCAGCCTGGACACCACGCCGATGCTCAACGACGTCACCGGGTGCATCACCGCGCCCGGCTCCGTGTGCCGCGAAGGCGGTCACCGCCAACTCATCGGCTCGATCTCTGAGGCCCTCGACGCACTCGCCGAACGCAGCGCCGCCGATTTCCTGACTCGCTTCGGCGAGATCATCGGCGCCCCTGTGGCCATCCCGTCGGCAGGAGACCCGGGTTCGGCGCTGTCACGTGACGTTAGTGGCGCTCTCCCTGACCCGTCTTCGGTCTTCGAGGGGCGCGGCGATCAGCGCCGGCTGAGACCTTCCTACCGTCGCAACGATCCCATCCACCCGGCCGTAGCTGCCTTCGCTCAGAGCGGTGTCCTGCCCGCCGATCGCCGCTGGCTCAGCCGCTCGGAGGCCCGCCAATCCGCCATCGTTGCCGCTGTCCAGTCCGGCATGACCCTCGTCGACCTACTGACCGCCATCGCACCGTCTGGTCCCTGGTGCCACGGCCTAGGTGCCGCCTACGCCCGCCGGCCGTCTCGGCGCAAGTCGTCTGCCGCCCGCAGGCCAGACCCACTCACCACAGCGAGACGACTCCGTCGCGACTGGGAAAAGGCATGTCGCTGGGTCGAGCACACCGTCCAGGTTCTCCAGCACTGCACGCACAAGACACTGCACACAGGGGGTGGGGGAGAGGTCGCCGGGACGCTCCCCGCTCACCGGCTCTGGCTCGCCAACGCGAGCTGGTGGTGCAGCTTCTCCCTCCGGTCGCAGGCGAGTCGTACGGCGACTCTAACGGTGCTCCAGGCCGTCGCCGTCATGGCGGCGCGCACCGGACAGGCCGCCCACGGGGTGCCCACGGTTGGTGTGGGGGGCCGGTCGCTGTCGCTGGCGGCCGGGTTGCTGTCGGAGTCGGCGGTGTGGTCGGCGCTACGCCGGCTGCGCGACCTCCCCGGTTCGCCGCTGCTGCTCATCCGCAAGGGCAGCGGGCCCGACGCCGACCTCTACGCGCTGGTGACCCCCGACCTCGTCGACCCGCGTCCCGACGCCCCTGGCCGCCCGACCGTGTCCCCGGTCCATCCAGCCTGGATCGTCGTCGGCCACCACCACCGCCGCATCTACGAGCTCGTGATCGCCGGGCTCACCACTGCCGAGGCGCTCAGCGCCGCGGCGCATGCCTCGCGCTCATCGGTGTACGCCTCTTTGGCCGAACTGCAACGCCACGGCCTCATCACGCGCACCCGCGGCCACATTGGCGCCGGGAAAGTCCACCTCGACGACCTAGCCGAAGCCCACCGACTCGATGAGGAACGCGAGCAGCGGATCGCCGATCACCAGCACGCCCGCCACCTCTGGCGCCAGTGGCTTCAGACCCGCCGCGACCCCGGCGCAGATACTGGAGCCCCCGCGGCAGTGACGCCGCCTGCCGAGCTCTACCTGGACGGATACGACACCACCCCGTGCCCGGAGTACCTGGCTGCGGTCTTAGCGACCGGCCCGCCACCGCCCTGGTAGCCGAAACGGTCCTCACGTCGGGGTGCTGCCGCGCCGGGCGGCCGTCTCCACAATTTTCGCGGGCCTCGCCCACAAGGTGCTCGAATCATTCCGGCGAGCACCCAGCGCCAGGGCGTCCACAACCCCGCCTTGCATGGCTGGAACAGATGATCCGGGGCGATCGTGCGCCGTGACGCCGCTGCGACCGCCTAAGCCTCAACTGTTCGACGAGCCCGATGACGCCGGTCTCCCGTCGCGGTTTCTCGGCGTGTACGTGTCGAGGATGTCGCGAAGGGTCCGGGCGGTGGCGGTGGCGTCGGCGGCGCGTAGATCCGCGGCGTGGGCGTGGCCGCGGGCGGCCTCGGCGGCGGCGCCTGCGGCTGCCGCCGCGGCTTCGTGCTGGTCTCGGGATGCTTCAGCGGCGGCAAGCCGGTCGGTGAGGGTTTGGACGTCGCGGCGTAGTTCGGCGAGCTGGGCTTCGGCGGTCTCCGCGCGGGTGACCGCGGTCTGAGCTTCGGCCAAGGCGTCGGCCTCGGCGGCGATCAGTGCTGCCCGTTCGGTGGCCGCGGTCTCGGCGGCTTCATCGCGGGCGGCCGATACCGCGGCCGACCACAGCGGGTCAAGCACACTGGCCAGCGCGTCGGCCGGCATGTCCGGCACGTCGCGGGCCGGCCGGTTGGTCCGCAGCCAGGCTGCGGCGCTGTCGGTGGAGACTCGGGCTCGTTCGCGCAGCGCCCGCACGGTGACCGGCGCCCCTTCGACGGTGAGTTCGGCGAACGCATCCGCTAGCGCCGCGGCGGTGGCCGATGCGGTAGTGGTCGGCTTGGCCATGGGGCCTATCCCTCCCGTGATTGAGCGAAAGAAACGGTATCTGTTACGGAAACGTTTCTATTGTACCTACTTGTGGTGCCCGAAAGCCTTCGCGGGCAGCGCGGATCGCCGCGTCGCGCACAGCGATTTCTGCTGCCACCGCATCGGTCCGCCGCTCCGCTGCCCGCACGGCGGCAGCGGCGGCAGCGGCCCGCGCCGCGGTGTGCCCGGGCCCACCCAGAGCGGCCGCACCACCAGCGCGGGCGATCGCAGCGCGTTCACGCTGCTCGAACTGCTGGGTGATGCGTGCGCGGGCAGCGGCGAGCTCGGCGGCCTCCCGCGCCAGGTCCAGGGCGGCCGGTTGCACCGTCAAGTCGCCGTGCCAACGCAGCATGGCTCCCAGCAGCCCGATCGGCCGGTGCGGTGATACGGGAATCCAGCCATGGACACCCGCCCAGTCCGCAACCAGCGTGTTTACGTCACGAGACGACCAGCCTGCTTCTGCCGGGGCGGCCAATACGCTGCCCCAGGCATGCTCCGAGTGCCGCAGCGCCCATGGCGGCGATGCTGGATCAGCCCGCCACCGCGCGGCCAGCCGACTCCCCCCGCGGTCCGGGTCTGTGCGGCGCCTCGCGCCGCGTCCACCGGAGCCCGAAGGGCCCCGGCTCGGTGTAGTGAGTACAGATAAACCAGAAGGTATCTCACCAAAATGAGACCCTACGGGGTGGGGTGACAGAGCAGATGATCCGCTGGTCAGGGCGGGGGAGTCGTGCAGTGCCCACACCGAAGCCCAGCCCCGGCCGCGGTCACCGACGCGCCACGACGCCATCCGCTCACGACGAGTGCGCTGACGGCCGCGCATGACCTCCGTGGCCAGGCCCAGCAGGAGAAGCGCAGTATCGGCACGCTGCACCGTGCGATCGCTCACGCCGGCCACTTCGGCAAGCGTCTCGATCGTCGGGCGGCAATTGCGGCCAGTGGAGAAATCCGCGAACGCGGACCGGGCCGCGGCAACCTTCAGGAACGAGGCGCGACCAATGGTGTTGGCGCCCATCCGGGGCCGGGCGTCGACGGCGTAGCGCAAGTCGTAGGCGACCGCGGCCGCGAGCAACCACCGCTCGGACCGACCGGTCCAGCACGCAACGCCGGCCCACGCCCCGGGGTCTAGTTCGAGGACAATCGCAGGCGGCTTCTTCGCCGCCTGCGCCTCACCGGCCACGCCGCGTGTACAGGGCGCCTGACCGATCCGAGCCGCCCACGGCCGCGTACGGGCCTCACCACGGCGGCGCAGCGCGGGGCTGCACCCACGGTAGGACGCCCGGCGCCGATCGTCGCTGAGCCCGTCAGGGCCAACCGGCAGAGCAGCCAGCGGGGCCCCGCGCCGCCAAACAGGGGCATCGCCGCTGTCGCTGTCGATGCAGTCAGCGCCGCTGGCGTTTGCGTCAGCGGCGAGAGTCACCCTCGCTGAACAGGAGGGCATGGTGATGGGCCACAGTTATTGCGCGCCGGGTCTTTTCCTGACCGCGCGCATGAGGTACCGTGATCCCTGCGCAGGTAGTGCACCAGGAACCTTCCGAGGTCCAATGGGTATGGAACGCCCAGAGCCGGAGCGGCTAACTCCGACTCGAAATCTCCGACGACGTGGCCCCGCCTCTGGTGGGGCCTTCGTCGTGACGGAGGGGATTTCCGTACCCGCTATTGAGATGTCATCGTCTGCCCGAGACAAAAGCCGGGCGTGATGGGCTACATCGCCAGCGGCAAAGCCTCCTTGCAGTCGAGTTCACGCACCAGCGTCGGATAACCCGTGAGCCGGCAAATGATGTCGCTGAGCAGCGTGGCCCGCGCGATCCCGCGCGCCTCGGCTTCGGCCTCGATCAGATCGGCCACCGCGTGAATGCTGGAATCGCGGTTCGCCTCGGTGAAGTCTGCTGCGCCCCTGTGGGTTTCGGCGAAACGCAGGGGCTGGGGCAGTCGGCGGACCAGGTCCTCGCGGCCATAGAACCGGCAGACTAGGTCAGTGGTCAGCGTGCACCGATCCATCCCATGGGCGGCGGCATCAGCCTCGGCGGCCAGCCGGACGACCGCAGGCACCCGCACGGGCCTCACCCAAGTGCAGCTCGCGGCAGCGGCGGGGATGTCCACGACAGTGCTGTCCGATTTCGAGCGTGCCGAATCGCGCTGGTCGCCCGCCAAAGCCGCCCGGCTCGCCACGGTTCTGGGCGTCAGCATTGACGACCTCGAACGGGCCTGGCAGCGCGCCCGCACCCGCCCTGCCGGGGCGCCTCGCTGAAAGTATCCCGCGGGAAACCCATGCGTGTTAACAGCGTCCAATACATGATGAGCAATCAGTAAACACTATTTGTGTGAGGGATGCACTATCCCCGCTGGCATTTTGGCTAGACGATATGAGGGGTTGGGGCCGGAGGCCTCGGCTGCAAGGTAAGCGTGGGTTTGCCAGACGGTTGATGCTGGTAGAGCCACATTGCAGAGGTCTGGAGGCCACTGTTCGAGGGTGGGAAGTCTACCGGGCCTTGCAGGCCCGCCAGACGGTTGATGCTGGTAGAGCCACATTGCAGAGGTCTGGAGGCCACTGTTCGAGGGTGGGAAGTCTACCGGGCCTTGCAGGCCCCGCCCCTCTGGGCGTAGGGTAGGAAATGAACTGATTCCTAGTAAGGGCGCTCCTTCGTTTGGGCCGCCTGAATGCTCCACGGCTCTGCCGTCACGGGGAGGCCCAACCGGGCCTCCCTTTTTTCTTCGCTTGGTGGCCGACCGGGTTCGGCGGTTTTGTCGGAGCCCCGTGTAACTATGCGGTCATGGCATCGAATCCTGCGCGTGATCCTCGTTCCTACCGCGTCGGTATCGACGTCGGCACACATTCGGCCGGCTTGGCGGCGGTCGAGTTCGACGAGTTGGGCAGGCCGACCAAAATCTTGAGTGCGATCAGCTGGATACACGACTCCGGCGTGCTCGACGCGAGGACCGCGAAGACCCGGCGTGCGGAGGCCGGGCTGGCTAGGCGGGTACGGCGCCTGTATCACCGCCGAGACAAGCGGCTCCAGGCCCTCGACCGATGGTTAGCCGAGCGGGGCTGGTCGTCGTTGCCCGACGTCGGCGATCCGTATCTGGCGTGGCGGGCCAGGAAGACGTTGGCGACGGAGAAGATCGTCGATGAAACTCTGCGTAACGCGCATCTGGCGACGGCGCTTCGCCACATGGCACGGCATCGCGGCTGGCGCAACCCGTTTGCCGGTGTGGCGTCGCTGTATGAGGTGTCCACGCCGAGCACGTTCATGGTGGGGGAGCCAGGGACAGCCAAGACGGGTCCGGTGCCCGGTTTCCAGCAGCGCGTTGAAGCGGCGACGGGAGCCCGAGCCGCCGGCGATGTCACGATCGCTGAACTGGCTGTCGCGGCGATCGACTTCGACAACCGTGTCCCGCTGCGCGGGGGCAAGACCACGAACCGGCGGGTGAAGCGACGGGTCGCGCGGGTGTTCTCCTACATCGGCGGCAAGCTGATGCAGTCCGACAACGCCAACGAGATTCACGCCTACGCCCTCACTCAGGGGCTCCCGCGCGAGGTTGTCCGGCAGATGATCGACCTAGTGTTCGCCGCCGAGTCGCCGCGCGGTTCCTGGCTGCACAAGGTCGGCAAAGATCCGCTCAACGGCCAGCCGCGCGCACCGAAAGCCAGTGACGCTTTCCAGCGGTTCCGGCTCGTGTCGACTCTGGCCAACGTCCGGGTCAACGACGTTGACGGGCAGCGCCCGTTGACTCCCGGCGAACTCAACGCCGCCTACCAGTACCTCCTGGCCGTCGACCCCGGGGACCGGCCGACATGGGCTGATATCGCCCGGGTGATCAGACAGCCGCGGCGTTCGATCACCGGCGCCGCCGACACCAACCCTGACGGCGGTGAACGCCTCCCGTTGCACCCGCCCGTGCATGGCACCGATCACAACCTGCGCCAGCTCCGCAAGCTGCGTCCGCTGCGAGACGGCTGGGCCGCTGCCGACGGCGAGGTTCGAGATGCCCTCATCGCCCTGATCGTCGACTCCTACGGAGATGAATCGAGCGCGGTGGGGGTCACCGCCGCGGCGATCCTGAACAGCCTCGACGAGACGGAACTCGGTGAACTAGACCGGCTCGATCTCCCGGCCGGCCGCGCGGCGTACTCGCTGGACTCCCTGCGACGCCTCGCCGATCACATGCTGGCTACCGGCGATGACCTTCACGTGGCACGCAAGGCCGTGTTCGGCGTCGCCGACGATTGGGTGCCCCCCGCCGACGCCATCGGGGCGCCGGTCGGCAATCCCGCGGCCGATCGGGTCTTCAAGATCGTCGCCCGATTCCTGATGGCCGCCGAAGCCGAGTGGGGTGTTCCTCAGCGCGTCTCCATCGAACACGTGCGTGACGCCTTCAGCTCCGAAGCGAGACTCCGCGAGATCGACCGCGCCAACCAGAAGCGGTTCCAAGCGAAACTCAGTCAACGAGAGTCCGTGGGCGCCTCCGTCAAAGCCGAGGGGCGAGTCCGGGAGTCAGATGTCCGCCGATTCGAAGCGGTTGAGCGGCAGAACAGCCAGTGCCTCTACTGCGGAGAGCCGATCACCTTTGAGACCGCCGAAATGGATCACATCGTGCCCCGCCGCGGGCCGGGCTCCAGTAACACCCGAACCAACCTCGCCGCGGTGTGCATCACCTGCAACGGTTCCAAGTCGAACATCCCCTTCGCACGGTGGGCTGAACAATGCGGCACCCCTGGGGTTTCGGTCAAGGAAGCAGTCTCGCGCACCACGTTTTGGCGGCGCGACAACGGGGTTCCGGTGAAGGTGTGGCAGCGGTTCCTTAGGGATGTCCGCGACCGGCTTGAACGAACCGAGGAAGATCCCCCGATCGACGCCCGCTCGATGGAGTCGGTGGCGTGGATGGCCAACGAGCTGCGGGATCGGATCGCCGCACACTTCAAGGGCCTCAACACAAGTTCGGGAACACAGCAGGTGTTCGTCTACAGAGGCGCGCTCACCGCGGAGGCCCGCAAGGCTGCCGGTGTGGAGGACCGCATCCCGTGGATCGGGGGCGGCGGGAAAACACGGCTCGACCGGCGTCATCACGCCGTCGACGCGGCGATCCTGACGCTTCTCGACGGCTCGGTCGCGTGCACGCTGGCCGAGCGGATGAGCATCCGCGACGCTCAACGATTCCACCGCGATGGCATCGAGACGTGGAAAACCTATTCAGGTGTCAATCCTGCCGCACAACAACGGTTTTCAACCTGGCGATCGAACATGAACCAACTCGCCGACCACCTCGCAATCCACTTCAATCAGGATCGCGTCGTCGTCACAGAAAACCTGCGCCTGAGGATCGGTAACGGCCGTGTCCACGACGACACGATCAACCCGATGACCCGCCGCCGCGTCGGCGACGCGTTCACCCGCGCCGACATCGACGCCGCCTCCACACCTCAACTCTGGATCGCCCTCACACGCGACCCCGAGTTCGACGACAAGAACGGGCTCCCCGAGAACCCGTCCCGACGCCTGCGTATCCAGGGAACCTGGTACACCGCGGACGAAGAAATCCCGTTCTTCGACAGACCCCGCGCCGCGCTCGCCGTCAGAGACGGGTGGGCACAAGCCGACACGATCCACCACGCCCGCATCTACCGATGGCAAGAGAAGGGCGCCACGAAGTACGGGATGCTCCGGGTATTCGCCGCGGACCTCCACAAACACGCCCGTGAAGACCTGTTCAACGTGGCACCGCACCCGGCCTGGATCTCGATGCGCACCGCCCACCCCTCCATCGGCCGTTCGAACCTCAGCGACAAGGAATACCTCGGCTGGCTGGTGCCGGGCGACGAGATTTTGACCAGGGATGTCATCCACACTCCCGCGGGCTTAGGCCCAGTGGCCAGATGGAAAGTACGCGGTTTCGAAGACCATTCCCGATTCAACGTCGAACCGTGTTACCTCTCCGAGGAGGGCCTGGACCGCTTCCTGGACTCCGCTGAACTCGACCCCGATGCCAAAGACAACATCCGCGAGATCATTGCCGGAAAAGGCCGAAGGAACGTCAACAGTTTCTTCAACACAGCACGTCCAATGATCGTGCGGCGCGACGCGTTGGGCCGGTCGAGGCTGAAATCATCGTCGGGGCTGCCGGTTTGCTGGTCGGTTGAGTAAACGGGCATGGCGCGCGGCTGGCGAGTGCTTGACGCCACATCCTTTCAAGGGGTTGTCGGCGGTGCCCGCGGTCGCATCACGCTGACCGGCCGCGACGGGACGTTTCAGAGCGTTCCCGCCGAAGAAGCAGCAGTCCTGCTGATTGGAAGCAAAGCGTCAGTCACCTCTGCCGCGCTTCACTATCTGGCCAAACACGACGTTGTATTGCTCGGAACCGATTGGCGCGGTGTGCCTTTCGCTGGCCTGTATCCATGGTCGGATCACGGGCGTGTCGCGGCAAGGCATCTAGCCCAAGCCCGCTTGACGCTACCTCGAAAGAAGAACGCATGGATGCAGCTTGTCCGAGCGAAAATCTCCGGGCAGGCCGCAACTTTAGCAACGGTCGACCATGTCGGCGCCGAGTACTTGGCAGAACTGGCCAAGGAAGTACGCTCAGGGGATTCGTCGAATGCCGAAGCGACTGCGGCGCGGTTCTATTGGCGACACCTGTTTGCAGAGGTCGAACATTTCGTTCGACACCAAGATGGTCACGACACATTCAACGCGCTGCTGAACTACGGCTACATGGTGTTGCGCGGTTACGGAATCCGTGCAGTCGTCGCCGCCGGCCTATCGCCGCCACTCGGGCTGTTTCACCGGGGCCGGAGCAACTACTTCAATTTGGTTGACGATCTGATCGAGCCATTCAGGCCGGCGATCGATCACACCGTGGTTCGGCTGGGTCCCGCAGCGTCACTACAGGATGTTTAGTCGGCGCTTCTGGTAGCGCCTGTGTATCGATCTGGTAGCAGGGGTGCGGGGATCTGGTAGCGGCCCGGAGGATCGCTTTCACCGCAGATGACTGATTACCGGTATGTGATGGGCCTGCTGTTGCAGGGGTTGGCTTATAGGCAGATCGAGGCGATGGCGGGTTGCTCACACCGGGCGATTGCCCGGGCGCGCCGGGTGCTCGACGACGAGCGGTTGACG
>CAIRCP010000023.1 GCA_903877095.1 uncultured Actinomycetes bacterium
CGCCCCGACAACTGCGACCCCAGCACACCTCCGAGCCCGCCACCCACAGCACCGAAACTGTCAGCGCCACCGCGTAGCATCACCCACCGAAGCAAGAACCTGCGCCCGCCGATTTACACCGCAATCTGGACGCCACCGACGACTCGCCCGCAGCAAGTACCGAGCTAACCTAATATTATACCCCTCCGGGTATAAAACTCTAAGAGCGGTTTGCTCGGACGACGTCGGATTGCTTTAGGCAGGCGGGTCCCACCGGACGGAGTCGACGAGCATCTTGGCCGGGAATACGGTGCTGCTGTTGGGCGCCCCGGCCCAGGCGCCGCCGACGGCGACGTTGAGGTTGACGTACATCGGCCGGTTGTAGACCCATTGCTCCCCCGGCCCCAGCGATTCGGGGGTCAGGGTGCCCAGGGTCTGGTTGTCGATCCCGAAGGTGACTTCGTTCTCCAGGTGCCGCACCCAATAGTTGTGGTGGTCGGTCGACAGGTCGGGCACGGTGGAGACGATCTGCGCCTGCTGGGTGGCGGCGGTTCCGTCGATGGGGCCGTGCAGGGTCGAGTAGACGGTGGTTGTGGTGCTGGGCAGTTCGACGACGTCGATCTCGCCTGACGCGGGCCAGCCGAGGGTGTCGGAGTCGGCACCCATGAGCCAGAACGCGGGCCAGATCCCTTGTCCCTTAGGCATTTTGATGCGCGCGGTGATGGTGCCGTAGCCGTAGCTGACGTCGTTCTTCGACCACGCCCACCCCGAGTTGTATCGACCGCCCTTGCCTTTGGTGGCCTGGATGACCAGGTGGCCCTGGCCGTCGAGGAAGACGTTGCTCGTGGAGTAGGTCTGGACTCCGCCGTCGAGTCCGCTGCCACTGCGCACGCCCCACAGCGGATCACTGGGTGCCGAACCGTACTTGCCGGTGAAGTCGTCACTGATCGAACCGGTGATGGTGCTGAGCTTGTCCAGATACAGCGTGTTGCTCGCCGTCGATGTGGAGGTGCTCACGCTGATGTCATGTGAACCGGCGGGCACCACACCGGCGAAGGTGAAGTCCGTCCACCCGGTCGAGACGACCATCAGGGTTGTCACCGCGACCCCGTCGACCGACAGGGTCATTTTCGGCGCGCCCGCAACGGTTTTCGCCCGGATTACCAGGCCGGTGGTGGCGGCCGGCACATTCACCGTCGCCGTCGCCGTTCCAATGCCCGTGATCGCGAGCGCCGATCCATTCGAGGCGTTGGTATCGGACACCACTCGCCCGGAACTCAAGGGCGAGAACACCATCTGCTCGCCTTCCACCACCGTCGTGACCGACGACGTCGTCGTCGCGGCGGCGACCGGAGCAGACGCCGTTGTCGGGGCGAAGCGCCCCCGCCGTACGACTTCGGACATGAGCCCTACCGTCGTGTCTGCGGGAACGGTGTTGCCCGACAACGCATCGGATAGCGACGCCAGGAATCGCGAGACCACGACCAGGATCGAGGTGCCAGGTGCCGGCGCTGCCACCAGCGATGCTCTTACCGGCGCCACGGGAGCGGCTACCACGGGTTGTGGCGCATTGGCGTGGGTCGAGACGGCCGGCTGCGGAGCAGGCGACACGGCGGCGGCTGCGAGAGGGCCTTGCGGGAAAAGGTTTGGTGCCGAGGGTGTTTGGGTGTCCGGCGCACCGTCCGGCCCCGGTACCACCAGGGATGAATTCAACGCCGTCGTCTCGGGCGCCGCGATGGGCGCCGGTGGCGTCTGTGTTGCTCTGGGTAGCGGACTCGTCGTCCCGGGCGCCGGTAGGTCTGTGCTCGACGGGCCCGTATCTCGAAGGTCGGCGCGCGCTGACGGCAGGCTCGCAGCGGGAGCAGCCAGCCCCGGACCTCGTTGCGGCCGTAGGGAATTCGGCGAATCCGCACCGGTCCGCGGACGTTCCGCCCGCGCGGGTCGCTGCCCCGATTCCGTTGACGATGCATCTGGGTCAGGCGAATCAGCGACGGCGACAGCGGCGTTGAGTCCAACGCCGATCATGGCCGCTGCCGAGGCAAGTAGAATGCCGCAAAAGCGACTGCTGGTCATCGGCACCCCCCGCCCTAGTTGGCATATGTGAACTGGTAGATGCACTTGCGACACTACGTCAGATACCGACTAACCGTATCAAAATGCGGTGAGCGCCGCCCTCGTCGAGGTTCGGCCACCAATCGGCCTGGAAACGTGTCCTGTGTATCGTTGTGCGGTGCGCTCCCCTTTTGCTACGTCCATCGCCGCTGCTTGCGCTGCCTCCTTCGCCCTTGCCGGATGCGGATCACACACGAACACCTCGTCGGCCAGCACCCCGTCGCCAGCCACCACAGTTGCTTCGGCCAGTGCCTGCCCCACGGCTGCGCCGGCGTCCCCTGGTACGCCTGAGTGGAACCTCACCGGCGCCACCGGCACCGTCGCGGTCACCGGGTCCACCGATGACGCGGCCCCCGTGGTCACGGTCGAGTCCCCGTTCAGCGTGACCGAGACGCAGGTCCACACGCTCAAGGCGGGCGACGGTCCGGTCGTCGCACCGACGGCACGTGTCAATGTCTGCTATATGGGTGTCGACGGCCGCGACGGCCACGTCTTCGACAGCAGCTACGAGCGGGGCGCCCCGGTGGAATTCCCGCTCGAGGGCGTGGTTCCCGGCTTCCAGAAGGCCATCGTCGGCCAGAAGGTGGGCTCCACCGTCGGCGTCGCGATGACCTCCGCGGACGGCTACCCCGCGGGTGAGCCGAGGGCCGGCATCAAGCCCGGTGACACCTTGGTGTTCGCGATCAAGATCCTGGGCGCCAGCTGATTTTTGCATCGACTCTGCGCCCAGGACGCTTTCCGGCCGCAGATTACGATCTGGACGCAGAGTCGACGAAGAAGCTCAGGCCCTAACCCGCGTTCCGGCGTCGCCCGCCACGATGGTGTCGATGTCGGCGAGGGAGCCGATGACGGCCTCCTTGCCGGTATTCGTGGCGAACTGGCATGCGGCAGCCACCTTGGGACCCATCGACCCGGCCGGCAGGTTCATGCTGACGACCTCGTCGACGGTGACTTTGCCGAGTTTCTTCTGCTCGGGTGTCCCCCAGCCGGTGTAGACGCCGTCGACATCGGTGGCGATGACGAGCATGTCGGCGTCGAGTTCCTCGGCGAGCAGCGACGAGGCGAGGTCCTTGTCGATCACGGCCTCCACGCCGTGCAGTTTTCCGTCCTCCCCGTACATGGTGGGGATGCCTCCCCCGCCGGCGCAGATGACGATGACGCCCTGGTCGACCAGCATGCGGATCGGACGGATCTCAAAGATGCGCTGCGGTTTCGGGCTGGGCACCACCCTGCGGAAGTGCTCGCCGTCCGGGGCGATCGACCACCCCTTCTCGGCGGCCAGCGCCTCGGCGGTCTGTTTGTCGTAGATCGGCCCGATCGGCTTGGTGGGGTTGCCGAACGCCGGATCCTTCGGGTCGACACCGATCTGGGTCAGCAGCGTCGCGAACGGCTGCTCGAACGGCAGCAGGTTGCCCAACTCCTGTTCGATGACATAACCGATCATCGCCTCGGTCTCGGCGCCGAGGACGTCGAGCGGATACGGGTCCACCTCGGTGTAGGCGGCGTCCTGCAGCGCCAGCAGGCCGACCTGGGGGCCGTTGCCGTGCGCGATGACGAGCTGGTTGCCCGGCGCGATGGCGGCGATGCGTTCGGCCGCCACCCGGATGTTGGCGCGCTGATTCTCGGCGGTCATCGGCTGGCCGCGCTGGAGCAGCGCGTTACCGCCAAGGGCGATAACGATTCTCATGGTTGCAGGTCCCTATGCCAGCGAGGAGACGAGGACGGCTTTGATGGTGTGCATCCGGTTCTCCGCCTGTTCGAAGGCGATGTTGACCGGGCTCTCGAACACGTCCTCGGTGACCTCGATGCCGTTGGACAGTTCCGGGTACTGGGCGGCGATCTGTTTGCCGACTTTGGTCGAGGAGTTGTGAAAGGCGGGCAGGCAGTGCATGAACTTCACCCGCGGATTACCAGCAGCCTCAACCAGTTTCGTGTTGACCTGATAGGGCATCAGCAGCTTGATCCGATCGGCCCAACTCTCAATGGGCTCGCCCATCGACACCCAGACGTCGGTATGGATGAAGTCCACACCCTTGACGCCCTTCTCGACGTCGTCGGTGATGGTGATGCGGGCGCCGGATTCCTTGGCGAAGCCCTCGCACAACTCGACCAGTTCTTTGTCGGGTTGCAGTTCCTTGGGCGCCAGGATCCGGACGTCCATGCCGAGCTTGGAGCCGACCAGCAGCAGCGAGTTGCCCATGTTGTTGCGGCCGTCGCCGACGAAGACGTAGGAGATCTCGTGGATCGGCTTGGGGCAGTGCTCGGTCATGGTGAGCACGTCGGCCAGCATCTGGGTGGGGTGGTACTCGTCGGTGAGACCGTTGAAGACCGGTACTCCGGCATACTTCGCTAGTTCCTCCACGATGTCCTGGCCGAACCCGCGGTACTCGATGGCGTCGTACATCCGGCCCAGCACGCGGGCGGTGTCCTTCATCGACTCCTTGTGCCCGATCTGCGAGGACGTCGGGTCGATGTAGGTGACGTGTGCGCCCTCGTCGTAGGCCGCCACCTCGAATGCACATCGGGTGCGGGTGGAGGTCTTCTCGAAGATCAGCGCGATGTTCTTACCCTCAAGGCTGTTGCGCTTGCCGCCGGAGTACTTGGCGCGCTTGAGATCCCGGGACAAGTCGATCAGGTAGAGCAGTTCGCGCTCGGTGTGGTGGACCAGGCTGAGCAGATGACGGTTCTTCAGATTGACGGCCATAGCTTTTCGCTCCTCGGATAGTCGGGGGTTGGTTGATCAGTAGGCGGGGTCGCGCAGGATCGGGCAGGTCATGCAGCGACCGCCACCACGGCCGCGGCCGAGTTCGCTCGCATCAATGGTGATGACCTCGATCCCGGCCTTGCGCAGCGCGGTGTTGGTCCCCGTGTTGCGGTCGTAACCGATCACCACACCGGGCTCCAGTGCCACGACGTTGTTGGCGTCGTTCCACTGCTCGCGCTGGATGCCGTAGATGTCGCCGGCGGTTTCGACGACGGTGAATTTCACCCCGAGGGCGTCGCCGACGACCTCGACGAGGCCCTTGGTTTCCACCTCCACGCTCATGCCGGAGGGCGCCTTGTCGTCGGGCCGCAGGGTGATTGCCTTGGCATGGTCGATGACGGGTGCGAACGCGGTCAGGACGTCGGTGTTGCAGAACGTGAAGACGGTATCGAGGTGCATGGCGGCCCGCGACCGTGGCAGCACGGCGACGATGACCCGTTCGGCCGCACCGGCTTTGAACAGGTTCTGAGCCACCTCGGAGATCGCCTGGCGTGACGACCGCTCCCCCATGCCGATCAGGACGACGCCCTTGCCGATCGGCATGACATCACCGCCCTCGAGGCTAGCGGCGCCGTAGTCGTGCGGCTCACCATCGGGATCGCCGAGCCAGACGTTGTACTCCTCACCGGCGAAAGCCGGGTGGAATTTGTAGACCCCGGTGGTCAGCAGTGTCTCTTGGCGGCGGGCCTGCCAGAACATCGGGTTCAGGGTGACGCCGTTGAAGATCCACGACGAGTTGTCGCGCATGAACTGGGTGTTCGGCAGCGGCATTATGACGAAACCGGCTTTGCTGCTCTCGGCGAAGGCCGTCGCGAACGGCCCGGCGACTTCTTTGGGTACCTCGTGAAACGGGATACCGCCGATGAGCAATTCGGCCAGGTCCTCGGCCGGCATCTCTTCGAGCCAGGGCCGGACCTCTTGGGAGATACCCGTACCCACCTGGTCGGGGGTGATCTTGCGGTCCAGGACCCAGGACCGGGCTTCGGGGTTGCCCATGATGTCTTCGAGCAGTGTGTCGAATTGGAGGACCTCGACGTCGCGGTCCTCCATCTTGGCGACGAAGTCGTAGTGATCCCGGCGGGCCTGCTGCACCCACAGCACGTCGTCGTACAGCAACTCGTCGGCAGTGTCAGGGGTCAGCCGCTCGTGGGCCAAACCCGGCGGGCACACCAGCACCCGACGCAGTTTGCCGATCTCCGACCAGACCCCGATCCGCGGTTCCTTTTCGGTCATCGGACCTCCCTCTACTTCGCCGTTCTCCACTTGTGGAATCTGTTATCCAACAGACAAATTGCCGTTGAGGATCGAAATGACGGCCCAGAACCCGGCCACTGCGACGACACCGAAGATAGCCCACTCGACGGGCGTGAAGATCGGCAGCTTACGTTCCCGCCGAGCCCAGACGAAGAGGACCGAGCCGATCAGGTAGAACAGCGCACCGGCCAACAGGAACTGAAGACCGCCGGCGTAGACCAGCCAGATCGCATAGATCAGCGCGTTGACGCCGATAACGAGGTCCTTGGTCCGGCCGTCGCCGTTCTCGTAGGTTTCCCCCCGCACGGCCAGCAGCACCTGGTAGGCCGCCGACCACAGGTACGGCAGCAGGATCAGCGAGGTAGCCAGTAGGACCAGCGTGGTGTAGGTGCTGTCGTTGAACAGCGTCCAGATCAGCATGGCCTGGATACATCCGTTGGTCAGCCACAGCGCGCCAGACGGGGCGCCATTCGCGTTCTCTTTGCCCAGGAACGCCGGCATCACATGGTCCAAAGCGGGAACCTGCATGATCTCCGCGCACAACATCACCCAGGCGATCAACGCGCCCAACAGCGAGACGATCAAGCCGACGGAAATGAACGTCGCGCCCCAGCTACCGACCTGCTGCTTCATCAAGCCGGCCATCGAGGGGTCGTCGAGTCCGGCGATCTCGGCCTGCTTCATCAGACCGTAGGACAAGAAGTTCACCAGCAGCAGCAGTGCCAGCACCCCGACGAAGCCGAACACCGTTGCCTTGCCGACATCCTTGCGGCTGTTGGCGCGCTTGGAGTACACCGCCGCACCCTCGATACCGATGAACACCCACACGGTGATCAGCATCATGCTCCTGACCTGATGCATGGTGTCACCCGGTGGCGCGCCGTCGATCTCGGTCGCCTTGCCCCAGAAATCAGACGTGAACAGACCCGCCTTGAAGCCGATGGCGGCGATGACGACGAAGGCGAGAATCGGCACGACCTTCGCGATGGTGACGATGGTGTTCACGAACGCCGCCGTCTGAACCCCGCGCAGGGTCATGAAGTGCACGACCCACAGAAGAATTGAAGCGCCGATGATCGCGGCGGCGGTCGTACCCTCTCCGAAGATCGGCATGAAGTTGCCCAGGGTGGCCATTAACAGCACCAGGTAGGCCACGTTGCCCATCCAGGCCGAGGCCCAGTAGCCGAAGGCTGACGTGAAGCCGATGTAGTTACCGAAGCCGGCTCTCGCGTAGCCGTAGACACCGCCGTCGACCTCCGGCTTGCGCTGAGCCAGCGTCTGAAACACAAACGCCAACATCAGCATTCCGACGCCGGTGATGGCCCAGCCGATCAGCAGCGGGCCCGGCGCGGCACTCATGGCCATCTGCGACGGCAGCGCGAAGATCCCGCTGCCGATCATCGAGCCCACCACGATCGCGGTCAGAGCGGCCAGTCCCAAACCGGCCTGTGGAGCAGTCGGTCGGGTTGCCTGGTCTTTGACGTCGATCTCGGACATGTGTTACCTCCAGTACAGGGGTATTTGGCGAGTTCAGCTTCACGAGAGGTCCCGGCGAGTATTCGAAAACCGTTGCAAGCCAATCTGACCTGTGCGCTGATCCGGCGCTACTTCGGCCGGCTGCCGATCTCCACCCCGGCCAGTTCCGAGGTGCCGTCAAAGATCAGCCTGCCGCGCTCACGGACCGTGCATCGCAGCCGTCCGCCGAGGTGCTCGAAGTCGGTGTCGATATTGCGGCGCTCGGCCGGCAGCGGTACGGGCAGCACGTGCGGCGGCAGATGTGTTCCGTCGCCGTCCAATTCGATCTCGTAGCGGCGGGACTTGCCCCGCAGCCGCCATCGGTTGTCGCCGATCTCGGAGCGCACCAGCAGCGGCGGAGTCATCCGGATGACCTTGGTGCCCAAGCGGACCACCAGACCGTTCACGTCGCGGGCGATCGGCCCCAGCGACAGCAGACCGCCGGAAAAGGCCACCGACACGTCGGCGTCGCCGAAGTCGTGCGCCTGCCCCCACCACCACCGCAACGGAAATCCCTTGCCCCAGTTGCGTTCGGCGTACAGCTTGGCGTTGTCGAACGTCCAGCTGCCCCCGGCCCAGCTGACGGTGCCCCGCGCCCGCCCGCCGAGGTAGTACGGGTGCCAGTACTGGTTGAGGAACGGGATGGCCGAGAACACCCCGCCGCCGCCGAAAGCCTTGGGCCACAACACCCGATCCCGGAATTCCATGTCCAGTTTCAGGTCGTCGAGTTCGAAGCGTATGCCGTCGGTCCCGACGGCGAAGTTGCCTGCCGCGTCACCGGCGGTGACGCTGAACGGCGAATGCTGAGCGCGCGCGCCGGACAATGCTTCCGACCGCACCACCATTCCAGGGTGGACGCCGACGGCGGTGGTGGACCAGTCGCCGTCGGGATGACGGTTGACGCTGCACAACGCGATCAGCGCTTGGCCGCTGGCCTCGTCGGACACCCGCCAGAACCAGCCCTCCATCTCGGTGTCGTGGGAGGGCAGCGGGTTGCCGAACGGAACGTCGGCGCCGCTGCGGCGGAAGAGGTGGATCGGATTTGCGGCCATCCCCGTCAACCTATCCGCCCCAGGACCGTTATGCCCTCAGCGTTGGTGAAATTTCAGTGATCCGTCGAGGTACTGGGTCCGGCAGGACCGGCGGGCCAGCTTGCCGCTGGTGGTCCGCGGGATCGCACCAGCCGGCAGGAACCGGACGTCCGCCGGAGTCACCCCGTGCCGGTGCTCCACCGCGGCACGGATCGCCTCGATGGCCGGGCCGGAATCGGAACGGGCTGTGCCGGTGGCCCTTTCGGCGATGATGACCAATTCTGCGTCATCGCCGCGGGGAACGGCGAACGCCGCGACGTAGCCGCGCCGCACCAGCGCCGAGGCGTCGGCGGTGGTGGCCTCGATGTCCTGCGGATACAAATGTCGGCCGTCGATGGTCAGCAGGTCCACGATGCGTCCGGTGACGTACAACTCGCCGTCGACGAACATTCCCAGGTCCCCGGTGCGCAGCCAGTCGGCGTCCGCGGCGACGCCGGCCGCCCGGCTCCCAGGCCCCAACCGCGAGGCCAGCCGGGCACCGAAGATCAGCCGGGTCTCCTCCGGGCGGCGCCAGTAGCCGCGGCCGACGTTGTCGCCGTGCAGCCAGAATTCGCCGACCGAGCCGTCGGGGAGTTCTGCGCCGGTGCCGGGGTCGACGACGACGGCTCGCAGGCTGCGGGCCACCACGCCGCAGGACACATGGGCCACCGCGTCGGGCGCATCGGGCGCCACGGTGACCGCCCGGCCCGCGGCCAGCAGGTCGGCGTCGAAATAGGTGGCTTTCGCCACGGCGGCGGGTGCGACGTTGGCGATGAACAGCGTCGCCTCGGCGATCCCATACGACGGTTTCATCGCGGTGGGCGGCAGGCCGTAGGGCGCGAAGGCTTCGTTGAAGGCGTCGATGGCCGCCATGCTCACCGGCTCGGAGCCGATGATCGCCACCACGTTGGCAAGATCGATGTGGTCACCGTGCTCCCCCGGCATCGGCTTACCACGCTGGGCCGCCCACTCGTAGGCGAAGTTCGGGGCGGCGGTGACCACCCGGCCCTCCCTGGAGGCGTCGGACAGCGCCCGGATCCAGCGTTGCGGGCGCCGGACGAACGCCGTGGGCGACATCAGGGTGGAGTGGCCGCCGTAGGTGGCCGGAAAGCCGATCATCGACAGGCCCATGTCGTGGTAAAGCGGTAACCAGCTGACGCCGTGGGTGTTTCGGTTCAGGAGGTCGATCGACAGGATCATCTGGGTGAGGTTCGTGCAGAACGCCCGGTGGGTGATCTCGATCCCGGCCGGCGGGCGGGTGGCCCCCGAGGTGTATTGCAGATGCGAGACGTCGTCGGCATCGATGGCGACGGCGACGAACTGGTCGGCGACCGCATCGGCGATGTCGTCGATCACGATCACCGGTGGCTGCGCCCCGGGCAGCTTGGCCAGGAATCCCTCGACGGCCCCGGCGGCGGCGCGGGTGGTCAGCAGGACGGCCGGGCTGGAATCGGCGAGCGCCACCACGAGCCGCTCGGCGTGCCCGGGCAATTCCGGGGCGAACAGCGGCACCGCGATGCGCCCGGCTTTGAGGATCCCGAAGAACGCCGCGACATAGTCCAGGCCTTGCGGCGTCAGGATCGCCACGCGCTCACCGCGGTCGACCGACTGCTGGATACGTGCAGCGATCGCGCGCATCCGCACATCCAGTTGCGCCCAGGTGATCTCGTGCGTATCGCCCGTTGACGGGGCAGAGGCGCGGGAGAAGTCCAGAAATCGGTAGGCAGGCGTGTTCCCGACATTGGCGACGTTCCGGCCGATCAGCGATACCAGCGTCGTTCCTGGGGGCATGGCGACCTCGCCGTCGGGGTCCACGCAATCTTCAATCCGGAGCAGGCCTTCCGGCGCCTCGAATGCACGCCCTCCACCCCGCTCCATGACGGGCAGTGTAAGGCGCACCGTTATCGTGTGGCCCATGTCCTCGCCGAGCTGGATCGCCCGTCTGGTGCGGCTCGACGGCATTGCAGACGGCGGGGGTCGGATCTTCCGGAGTTCCCATGCCTTAGGCGCCGGGCCGCGGTTGTTCGGCGGACTGATCGCCGCTCAGGCCCTGGCCGCCGCCGGTGCGACGGTGCCGTCCGACCGGCTACCGCAATCCCTGCACGCCTACTTCATCAAAGGTGGCCGGGTCGGGGTCGACGTCGTCTACACCGTCGAGACCACCCGTGACGGCCGTTCCTTCACCACCCGGCGGGTGACGGCCAGCCAGGACGGCGAGCCGATCTTCGAGATGCTTGCCTCCTTCCACCGCCCCGAGGAGACACTGGACTGGCAGCGACCCACCACTGCCCGGCTTGCGCTGGCCGAGGCGACCACCGTCGTCGCTCCCCCGGAGCGCTGGGGCGACTACTTCGAGGCCCGGGTGGCCCCCCAGCCGACGGCGCCGGAGTGGCCGAAGCAGCCGTTCTGGTTCCGGTCTCGGCAGCAGATCGAGGACGATCCGCTGCTGCGGGCGTGCGCGCTGACGTTCATCTCCGATCTGGGTCTGGTGTCGACGGCCCGGCCGCCGGGGTTGGAGGAGCCCGGCCCCGGTGGGGCCGCCAGCCTGGACCACGCCCTGTGGTTGCATCGTCCCGTCGACCCGCATCAGTGGCACTGTTACGACTCGGTGGGCGTGAGCCACCGCGATGCCCGCGGGCTGGCATTCGGGTCGATTCACGACGCCGGCTGGGCTTTGGTGGCTAGTGTGGCCCAGGAATCGCTCTGGCGGATCTGACGGTTTGCCCATTCGGTGTTTAAGCCCCCGGGGGTATGGGGAATATGTCGGCAATCGGCCGACGTTGTCGCCCGCAGGACCAACCGAAAGGCTTGAACCATGACCGTTGACTACGACGCGCCCCGCCGTGCACCGGTTGACGCCGACGAACCCATCGACGAGTTGGCCGTCCGGCGCAGTGATGCCACGACATCCGTGGTCGACGTCGACGAGACCGATGTGGCGGAGTCCTACGAACTGCCCGGTGCGGACCTCTCCGACGAGGAATTCGTCGTCCGGGTGCTGCCCAAGCAGGCGGACGAATTCACCTGCAGCAGTTGCTTTTTGGTCCATCATCGCAGCCGGCTGGCCCACGGTCACAACGAGAAGTCGATCTGCACCGACTGCGCGTGAACCCCCCGACGCCGCCAGCGGCGTCGGGGGGTTACCTCTGCGCCGGTGTCGGGCGCGCCGGTGTCAGGCGATGATGCGGATCAGGTACGGCGCCATGCCGGAGGTGCGCACCGGAGACACGGACACCCCGGCGTCGGTCGTCTCCAGCATCTGGTTGTTCCCGAGGAGCATCGTGACGCTGTCCGCGCCGTCGGGTCCGTAGAAGATCAGATCCGCCGGAAGCGCTTGTGCCGGAGTGACTTTCTGGCCCACGTTGTACATGGCGCCGGAGGAACGCGGTAGCTTCGCACCGACGCCGGCGTAGACGTACTGGATGAGTCCCGACGCGTCGAAGCCGACGACGCCCGCGCCGTTCTCGCCCTTGCCCGCGGTCGGGCCGGTGATGTCGCCGCCGCCCCACGAGTACGGTACGCCGCGTTGCGCGAGACCGCGCGCGATCACGTATTGGACCGCTTGCTCCCGCGTGACGGGGGCCGCTGACGCCGAGAACGAACCCAGCGTGGTCATGAGGATCAGCAGCACCAATCCGACCAGAGCCGAACCTATGCGCTTCATGTCAATCCACCTCTCCGGGGCGCTTCCGGGATCTCCGGATCCTGGCCCCTCGTCTATTCAGACGGACGGTGCTCGCCGCATTTTTAGCGCAGGTCGCACCAGTCACTACAACCACTTTTACAACACTTGGGTGGCGGTCAACTACCCGTCGAACGAAGAACCCCAGGGCCCTTTGCCGAACCGTGATTCAACGGTGTCGTCGGTGCGTTCAACCGTGGCCGAAACGTTGTCGATCGCCCAGCGCACCCAGTCCGGTCCGCACCGCTCCGTCGGCTGACCTGCCGTAACATTGGCCGACATGACCACCACAGAGACCGCTCTGCCCAACGGCCTGGACCTCGACACCGCCCGCGCGGAAGCGGCCCGGGCTTACGAACTCGACCGGGCCCACGTGTTCCACTCCTGGTCGGCTCAGGCGCAGATCAACCCCATGACGATCGTCGCGTCGGAGGGCTCCTATGTGTGGGACGGTGCGGGCAACCGGCTCCTGGACTTCTCCGGGCAGCTGGTCTACACCAACGTCGGCCACCAGCACCCCAAGGTCGTCGCGGCCATCGCCGAGCAGGCCGCCAAGCTGTGCACCGTCGCTCCGCAGCACGCCAACGCGGCGCGGTCCGAGGCGGCGCGCCTGATCGCCGAACGCACCCCCGGCGACCTGAATCACGTCTTCTTCACCAACGGCGGTGCGGACGCCGTCGAACACGCCGTGCGGATGGCGCGTTTGCACACCGGGCGGCGGAAGGTCCTCTCCCGCTACCGCTCCTACCACGGCGGCACCGACACCGCGATCAACCTCACCGGCGACCCGCGCCGCTACCCCAACGACTACGGCAGCTCCGGCGTCGTCCACTTCAACGGACCGTTCTTGTACCGCTCGTCGTTCCACGCCGAGAACGAACAGCAGGAGTCCGAGCGGGCCCTGGACTACCTCGAGCGCCTGGTCGCCCACGAGGGTCCGGCGACGATCGCCGCGATCATCCTGGAATCGGTGCCCGGCACCGCCGGGATCATGGTGCCTCCGCCCGGCTACATGGCCGGGGTGCGTGAGCTCTGCGACCGCCACGGCATCGTGTTCATCGCCGACGAGGTGATGGCCGGCTTCGGGCGCACCGGAAAGTGGTTCGCCATCAACCATTTCGACGTCGTGCCGGACCTGATGACCTTCGCCAAGGGAGTGACGTCGGGCTACGTGCCGCTCGGCGGCGTGGCGATCAACGACGCGATCTACGCCACCTTCGCCGACCGCGCGTATCCGGGCGGCCTGACCTACTCCGGGCACCCGCTGGCCTGCGCCGCCGCCGTCGCGACCATCAACGCGATGGAAGACGAAGACATGGTGGCCCATGCCGCCCGGATCGGCGAGCAGGTGATCGGACCGGGCCTGCGCGAGTTGGCCGCCCGGCATCCCTCGGTCGGCGAAGTTCGCGGCCTGGGCGTGTTCTGGGCGCTGGAACTCGTCTCCAACCCCGAGACCCGGGAGCCGTTGGCTCCGTATGGCGCTTCCAGCCCGGCGATGAATGCCGTTGTCGCCGAATGTAAGTCGCGTGGCTTGCTGCCGTTCGCCAACTTCAACCGCATTCACGTCTGCCCGCCGTGCAACATCAGTGAGGCTGAGGTGGCCGAGGGTCTGCACATCCTGGACGCCGCTTTGGATGTCGCCGATCAGCATGTGACGTAGCCCCATCGACTCTGCGCGCAGAGTGTCGTTCCGGTCGGAACGACGATCTGCGCGCAGAGTGGGTTAAGGGGTGGTGTGCTGGGTCAGGACGAAGAACAACAGACCCATGCACAGCAGGGCGTTCAGGGCGATCAGAGTCGCGCCGCCGACCAGCGCCCAGTGCACCACCCGCCGTTGGGCTCGGACCCGTTTGGTGTGCCGGTTCTCGGCCATCAGGTTGGTGGCGACGAGCGCGAAGCTCACGTCGACCCACTCCCCCTCGGTGGCCGGCGCTCCGGTGGCGATCTGGCGCAGCCGTGATGGCGGGATATCCACGCCCACGGCGCTGAACCGCCGGCTCATCCGTCGCAGTTCGCCGCCGGAGCGCGCCTGGTTCGGCCAGGTCGTCATGACGGAAAACTGTAGTTCGTCAACCCAGGGCTGTACCCCGAATCGCGGGGCGAACCACTAGACACGTAATGCGCTTCGTGGTGAATAATTCGCCGATGCAGAGCGATTATGTGATCGTCGGTACCGGGTCGGCCGGCGCGGTGGTGGCCAACCGGCTCAGTGCCGACCCGGGCGTCAACGTGATCGTGCTCGAAGCCGGCCCGATGGACACCGACAAATTCGTGCACATCCCGGCAGCCTTCTCCAAACTCTTCCGCAGCCCGATTGACTGGGACTACCTCACCGAGCCGCAGAAAGAGGTCGGTGGCCGCGAAATCTATTGGCCCCGAGGCAAAGTCCTCGGCGGCTCGTCATCGATGAACGCCATGATGTGGGTTCCGGGCTTTCCCGCCGACTACGACGAGTGGGCCGAGCACGCCGGCGCCGAGTGGGACTACGCGCACCTGCGGAGCTATTTCAACCGTGCCGAGATGGGCGCGCTGGTGATCTCCAAGCAGCGCAGCCCCCGCGCCTCGACGTCGGCCTGGTTGCAGGCCGCCGAGCAGGTGGGCTACCGGATCACCACTCCGGACGCGCCGATGACGGACGGCTTCTGCGAGACCGCGGTGAACCAGCGGCGCGGAGCCCGGTGGAGTTGCGCCGATGCCTACCTCAAGCCGGTGCTGTACCGGCGCAACCTGCGCCTGCTGACCAATGCGACCGTGCGCCGAGTGCTGATCGGCGGCGGCCGGGCTGTCGGAGTTGAGTTCGACGACGCCGACGGACGCCGCCAGACGGTCTGGGCGGCCCGCGAAGTGGTGCTGTGCGCAGGTGCGGTGAACTCTCCGCAACTGCTCATGCTGTCCGGAATCGGTTCTGCCGCAGAACTTTCCGAGATCGGCATCGAGGTGGTGCACGATGCGCCCGAGGTCGGCAAGAACCTGCTCGACCACTTGATCACGCCGCTGGGATTCGCCGTCCGCGACGACAGCCTGTTCGACGCCGAGAAGCCGGCTGAACTGGCGAACTATCTGCTTCGCCGGCGCGGCATGCTGACCTCGAATGTCGGCGAGGCCTACGGCTTCGTTCGCAGTCGCCCGGAACTGCAATGGCCCGACCTCGAATTGATCTGGGCGCCCGCACCGTTTTACGACGAGGGCATCGGCGAGGCCTACGGGCATGGCATCGCAACCGGGCCGGTGCTGCTCAAACCGCGTAGCACCGGCACCGTCACGCTGCGCTCGTCGGACCCATCGGCCAAGCCGATCATCGACCCCCGCTACCTGACCGATCCCGACGGCATCGACCGTGCCGCGATGCTGGAGGGGCTGCGGATCACCGCCAAGATCGCCGGCGCCCGCGCGTTGGCCGACGTGGTCGGCAAGGTCGTACGCCCGTTGCACGCCACCACTCTCGACGACGAGACGCTGGAGCGGGCTCTGGAGACCTGCTCGCACACCCTGTACCACCCGGTCGGGACCTGCCGGATGGGCCGCGACGACCGCAGCGTGGTCGACCCGCAACTTAGGGTGCGCGGCGTGGCGGGGCTGCGGATCGCTGACGCCTCGGTGATGCCCAGCATCATCCGCGGCCACACCCACGCACCGGCCGTTGTCATCGGTGAGAAGGCGGCCGATCTGATCGCCTCCGGCCGCTAATCGTTGCGGGGTGCGCTGGCCAGGGCGTTTCGCTGGAAATGCCGGTGGTCGTTGGCGTACGCGTAATAGAGACCGATCATGATGCCGCCGCCGATGAAGTTCCCGATCAGCGCGATCGCCACGTTGCCCACCGCCGCGGCGACGTTGAGGCCGTCGTGCAGACCGTAGATCAGGAACAACGCGGTGTTTGCCACGCTGTGCTCCAGGCCCAGGAACGCGAACAGGAACACCGCGATCACCATCGAGACGACCTTGGTGATGTCCTCCTTGATCATGCCGTTGTAGCAGAGCAGCATCGCCACGTTGATCAGGAAGTTGCACAGGATCGCCCGGATGAGCAGATCGCCCCAACCGTGCGCGCCCTCAGTGATGTAGCCGAGTTTGGTCTCCACCGAGTGGCCCATGATGTCGCCGAGACCACCGTCGAACAGTGAACTGCCGCGCAGCAACAGGGCGAAGAAGAGGGCGCCGAGGAAGTTACCGAGGTAGCACAGGCCCAGGATTCGGAGCACCTTCGGCCACTCTCGGTGGTTGTAGTAGACCCCGATGGAGCCCACCATCATGTTCGACGTGAGCAACTCGGACTTGGTGAAGTAGATGAACACCAGAGCGAAGCCGAACACCATGGCGCCGACGAATTTCCCGATCGGCTGCATCGTGGCACCGGCGGACACCGGAACTTTGTCGAATACCGCTTGGATGCCGTAGAAAGCCAGGTAGAACACGCTGATGATGGCGCCGGCCATGGCCGCCCGCATCAGGTAGACCTTCCACAGCCTGCCGCTCATCTGCGATTTGGTGTCGAGCAGATCGAGCACAGTGCTGATGAACTGCCGGCCTGGGAACAGCTTCTCGTTCAGACCCAGGCCCTCTGGGGTCGCCATGACGGCAGCCTAGGCCCCGGGGGGGCGCCGCGGTCGCGTTATGCGTCAGCAGTCAGTAGTGATAGGTGTCCGACGGCGCCGTGACGTGGACGGCCTGGTCGTCGAACTCCGACACCGAAATGCCGTAGGACCGAGCCAGATTGAGGATCTTGGTGGCCCGGGCGATGCGCGGCAGATCCGAGCCGTTGCGGATCTCGCCGCCGTCACGTTCGTACTCGGCGAAGAACTCCTGCGCCCAGGAGATCTCCTCCTGCGAGGGCGACAGCCCCTCGTTGACAGTCGGGCACTGATCCGGGGTCAGGCAGATCTTGCCGGTCATGCCGAACTCGGCCGAGACGGCGGTCGCCTCGCTGAGTTTGAGGGCACTGGAACCGACGGTCGGGCCGTCGATGGCGCCGGGCAGGTGCGCGGCTTTGGCGGCGATGGTGAACCGCGACCGGGCGTAGGCCAGCGTCATCGGGTTATCGCCGAACCCGGTGTCACGGCGAAAGTCGCCGATGCCGAACGCCAGCCGGAAGGTGCCCTTGGCGGCCGCGATCTCGGTGATGCGCTCCAGTCCGCGGGCAGTCTCCACCAGCGCGACGATCGGGATGTCGGGCAGCCGCTTGGCGGTTTCGGTGACGTGGTCCACCGACTCCACCATCGCCAGCATCACCCCGCCGACCGAGGTCTTGGACAGCATCTCGAGGTCGTCGGCCCAGAACTGGGTGCCGAACCCGTTGACCCGCACCCAGTCGGTCTTGCCGTCGGCCAGCCACCGCACCACATTCTCGCGAGCCGCCGCCTTGCCTTTTGGCGCGACGGCGTCCTCGATGTCGAGGACGACGATGTCGGCCCGTGACGCCGCGGACGGGGCGAACTTGTCGTACTGGGCGCCATTGACCAGCAGCCAGCTCCGCGCCAGAACCGGATCGATGCGGAAGCCCACATCGGCAATGTCCGGGTTGGCGTTCAATCCATTGATCTGGTCGTACATGGCTTAAGCCCGGTGCCTTCCGCTGGCGCTGGTGTGCGGTATCGAACATAGTGGCACTTCGCGGTCGTGACGGCCAGTTGGCCGGGGCCGTCACGACGGCCAACTGGCCGGCCCGGCCGCCTGATCCGATGCCCGCGAGCCACCACTAGCGCCGTCGACTTTGCGCCCAGATCACGTTTGCGGCGGGAATCACGCTCCGTACGCAGAGTGGATCGCCACCGAGCCCGACCCGCGGCCCGCTGAGAACTGAGCACCGGCAACCTGCGACCGCTCACTGCGCGATGAGCGGTGCCAGCTTCTCGGCGGACTGGTACGCGCGCGGCGTGGTGGACAGGATTGACAGCGCCACGATGCACAGTCCCAATGCGACGCTGACCCACCACAGCGGCCGGGCCGCATCGGTGAACTGCACTCCGGTGCCCGCCAGCGCAGCGCCGGCCAGCGAACCGCACAGTGCGACGCCGATGCTCACCCCGACCTGCCGGCTGGTGGAGGTCACCGCCGAGGCCGCACCGGCGCGGTCCTGCGGCATGCCGCTGACCGCGGCGTTGGTCACCGGAGCGTTGACCATGCCGAACCCGATGCCGTACACGGCGAAGATGGCGACGAGCACCCACACCGGCGTCGTCGGGGTCACGAAGGCCAGCAGCGCCGATGCCACCGTGATCAGCAGCCCCGAGGCCAACAACGAGGGGCGGCTGCCATAGCGGCCGACCAGTCGTCCCGACAGTGGGGAGAAGAACAGCGCGCCGATCGCGATCGGCAGATAGATCAGTCCGGTGTGCATCGCCGAAAATCCCCGCACACCTTGCAGATACAGCGACATCATGAATAGGAACGCACCCCAGCCGGCGAAGGCACAGACCGCGATCATCGTGGCCGAGGCGAACGGAATGCTCCGGAAGAACCTCAGGTCGATGAACGGGTCGTGACGGCGTGATTCGTAGCGCAGGAACCCCACAAACGCCGCCGCCGCCAGCACCGCGACCGCGATGATGCGGTGATCCGACCAGCCCAGGCCAGGTCCTTCGATCAGGACGAACACCAGACCGAACAATGCACACAGGGCCAGTAGTTGGCCGATCGGGTCGATGCTGCGCATGGTCGCCGACCGGGTTTCCGGGACGAACACCGCAGTCAGGACGACGGCCGCGGCGCAAATCGGCAGGTTGATCCAGAACACCGCCCGCCAGCCGACGCCATCGATCAGCAGACCGCCGACGATCGGGCCGAGCGCCATCGAGATCCCGACCACCCCGCCCCAGATGCCCAGCGCCCTGGCCCGTTCGACCCGTTCCACGAAGATCTGCGAAATGATCGACAGCGCAACGGGATTCATCATGGAAGCGCCGATCCCCTGGACCAGTCGGGCGGCGATCAGCAGCTGGATGGTCCCGGCCAGGCTGCACAGCAGCGATCCCAGCGCGAAGACACACAGTCCGGTCTGGAACACCCGGCGCCGGCCGAACCGGTCACCGGCGGCCCCGGCCAGCAACAGCAGGGACGCCAGCACCAGCGTGTAGATGTCGATCACCCACTGCAGCTGCGGGGCCGAGGCGCGCAGGTCGGTGCGGATCGCCGGAATTGCGACGTTGACGATGGTGGCGTCCATCGACACGATCAGCAGGCTCAGGCAGCACGACATCAACACGACGGTCTTGCGCCGAGCGCTCAGGCCGACGGCGGAGGAGTTCACACACACCAGTTAACCGGCCGTGCCGTGTGAAGCAGCCCGAGGATCAGCGCAACAACGCGTTCGCAGCAGCCTCGCCACTGGTGTAGGCGCCGTGAACCGTGCCGGCATGGTCGTGCGAACAGGCCTCACCGGCGAAGAAGCGGCGCCCCTGGGGCGCCGCCAGCGCATCGCGGTCCTCCAGCGAAGCACCGACGCCGATGAACGAGTAGCTGCCCAGTGAAAAGGGATCGACCGACCAGGCTGAGCGGAGCAGCCCGGTGGGCGTGGAGAACTCGGGGAACGCCGGTTTCAGCGCGCTCGAAGCACTCGCGATCACCTCGGGGTCGGTCATGGATTCCACGGCGCGGGCGAACTTCCCGGCATTGAACATCATCAGCGCCGGCACGTCCACCAGGCCGGTGAGACTCAAGGACTCCACCCATTGACCGCGGCGCGATTCGGTGGGGACGATGTCGAGCAGTTCGGCGTCGTCCGGCCAGAATGCGTACTCGAAGCGCAGGCACGTCTTCGAGAGCGCGCCCATCCCGAGCCTGGTGATCGCCGTCGACTTCGAATCCGGAAGCGGTGGCAGAAACTGGATCGAACCTGCCTTGAGGACACCGAGTGGCACCGTAACGATCACTGCGTTCGCTTCGAATCGTCCCTTGGAGGTGACGACGACCGCACGATCGCCGGAGGTGTCGACGCTCGCGACAACGTGGCCGAGGCGAACGTCGAGTCCGTTCGCCACCGCCGCTACGACCTTGTCGTAGCCTCCGGGCAGGAGCGCGTCGCCACCGCTCTCATCGGCGCCGTCGTCGAAGTGACGAGCCGAAAGGTTGACGGCGTCGGTCGCGTACTCGTGCTCGATCGACTCGGTGATGCCCATCTCGACGTCGAGTCGGGTCGAGGCGTCCAGATCGGCGGCGCCGATGGCGCGGTCGAGCGCGGTGCGCAGCGGTTCGTCGGTGTCGGGGGAGCCCTTGCGGCCGGCTTTGAGCAGGGCGGTCACCTGTGACTCGAGGTCGTCGAGCGCGTCAGGAGAACGTCCTTGACCATCGACGCCGTACATGATGGATTCGTAGTCGGTGGCCTGTGTTTTGATCCCCGCGGACGCGGCCAGCGCCGCGATCGGATTGTTTTGCACACCGTGAATCCAGGACGCTCCGAGTTCTACCGGGACGCCCCAGGATCGATCCGTGTGGATGCGGCCGCCGATGCGATCACGCGCCTCGAGCACGATCACCCGGCGTCCGCCCGCGACGAGCACCTCAGCGGCGCGCAGTCCGGCGATGCCGGCGCCGATTAC
>CAIRCP010000024.1 GCA_903877095.1 uncultured Actinomycetes bacterium
CGCAAAGTACTTCGATGGCGTACCCCTGCCGAGGTCTACCAACAGCAGCTATCCTCACTGACACAAGCCGGTGTTGCATCGACCCCTTGAACCTGCCCTGGTCGCTTCGGTGGACATGGGGTGGGAGGCACTCAAAATCGCATCCGGGTCACTGTCATGGACGTCGAGGGCGACATCCTCCGTCGGGTCCGCTCAGCCTTCGCGCGCCGAACGTGAACTCACTGCGAAATTCGGGCCTGTTCTCCGCGGTGAGTTCACACTCGGCGAAAGGCGGGGGAAGTATCCGTCGGTCAGGTCCACGTCAGGTTTGATCGGCGAGGGTTCCATCGGCGGGTCGTCCTTCCTCAAATCGGGCTTACAGTGGCCCTATGGCCGCCGCTCAGCACACCGTCGCCGGCACCGTGATCACCATGCCGGTACGTATCCGCAAGGCTGACGTGCACACCGCGATGTTCTCGGTGTCCGCCGATGCCGCCCAGCGTCTCATCGACTACAGCGGCCTGCAGGTGTGCCGATTCCGGCCCGGCCGCGCCGTGGTGACGCTCATGCTGGCCCGTTACCTCGACGGCGACCTCGGCCGCTACAACGAGTTCGGCACCTGCGTCATGGTTAATCCGCCCGGGTCGACCGGCAGCGGCGTTAAGGCCCTGAGGGATGCGGCGGCGTTCATCCACCACCTCCCGGTCGACCAGTCCTTCACGCTGGAAGCCGGGCGAACCATCTGGGGATTCCCGAAAATCATGGCGGACTTCACCATTCGCGACGGAAGTCCGTTCAGCTTCGAGGTTTCCGAAGGGGATTCGCTCATCGCCGGCATCGAGTTCCGCCGCGGTCTGCCGGTCCCGTCGCCGGGCTCGAAGCCCCAGGTGCTCACGACCTACTCCTGCGCGGACGGCATCACCCGCGAGGTGCCCTGGGAGATGACGAACTCGCACATCCGGTTCCGGCCGGGCGGCGCACGCCTGCGGTTGGGTGACCATCCCTACGCCAAAGAACTGGCCTCGCTCGGATTACCCAAGCGCGCCATGGTGTCCGGCGCGGTGGGCAACGTGGCGATGACCTTCGGCGACGCGCACGTGCTGCGCTGAACTCATAGCAGGGCGGCCACTTCCCGGATCTGTTCGGCGTTGCGCGCGCCGATGACCATCATCGTCACCCCGGCCGCCTCCCACACCGGGATCTGCTTGCGAACGAAGTCGACGTCACCGACGATCGCCGCATCATCGACCAATTCGTCCGGAATGACCTTGGCGGCTTCGTCTTTGCGGCCGGTACGGAACAGCGTGGTGACGTCCTCGACCACGTCCGCATAGCCCATCCGCCGGTACACCTCGGCGTGGAAATTGGTGTCCTCCGAACCCATTCCGCCCATGTAGAGGGCCAGGAAGGGCTTGATCATCTCGAAGGTCGCCGCGCGGTCGTCGGTGATGACGACCTGGGCGGTTGCGCAGATCTCGAAGTCCTCGCGGCTGCGTCGCGCCCCCGGCCGGGCGAAACCTTCGTCGAGCCACTCGTTGTACATATCGGCCAGGCGCGGGGAGTAGAAGATCGGCAGCCAGCCGTCACAGATCTCGGCGGCCAGCGCGATGTTCTTCGGCCCCTCGGCGCCGAGCATGATCGGGATGTCGGCCCGCAGCGGATGCACGATCGGTTTGAGCGCCTTACCCAGACCGGTGGTGCCCTCACCGGTCAACGGCAGCGGATAGTGCGGGCCGGCACTGGTCACCGGGGCCTCGCGCTTCCAGACCTGACGGACGATGTCGATGTATTCACGCGTCCGCGCCAGCGGCTTGGGAAAGCGCTGCCCGTACCAGCCCTCCACCACCTGCGGCCCGGAGACGCCGAGTCCCAGAATGTGCCGGCCACCGGAGAGATGGTCGAGAGTCAGCGAGGCCATCGCGCACGCGGTCGGGGTGCGCGCGGACAGTTGCACGACGGACGTGCCCAGCCGCATGCGACGGGTCTCCCGGCCCCACCAGGCCAGCGGGGTGAAGGCGTCGGAGCCCCACGCCTCGGCGGTGAAGACCGTGTCGAAACCGGCCTCCTCCGCGGCGGCCACCAGTTCGGCGTGGTTCTCCGGAGGCTGGGCGCTCCAGTAACCGAGTTGCAGACCGAGCTTCATGCCACGCCGCCTTCCCGCCCCCGCAGGGCAACCCTACCGATCCTTGCCACGATTCCTAGAACCTGTTCTACTCGAAGCCGTGAGCGTCAGCCAGAGCACCTCCACCGCGGTAAAGGCCCTCATAGAGTCCCACGAACCTCCTCTTTCGGCGCCGCTGACACTGTCCTTCGACTACACCCGTTCGGTCGGTCCGACCTTGGGCGCCTTCTTCACCGCACTGCGCAACCGTCGCATCGTCGGCGTACGCGGCTCCGACGGCAGAGTCCATGTTCCCGTCGTCGAGTACGACCCGGTGACCTACGCGCCGCTGACCGAGATCGTCCCGGTCGCCAGCGTCGGGACGGTGCTGGCGTGGACCTGGCAAGCCGAGCCGCTGGAGGGCCAACCGCTGGACCGGGCGTTCGCCTGGGCGCTGATCAAGCTGGACGGGGCCGACACCGCGTTGCTGCACGCCGTGGACACGGCTGGGGCCGGCGCCGTCGCGACGGGTGACCGGGTGCACGCCCACTGGGTCGACGAACCGGTCGGCGCGATCACCGACATCGCCTACTTCCTGCCCGGTGACGAACCCGAGCCGGTTGGGGATAGCGACGACGACCGCGACCCGGTGACCATGCTGGTGGCGCCGACCAGCATCTCGATCCAGCACACCGCGTCGCGCCCGGAGAGCATCTACCTGCGCGCGCTGCAACAGGGCGTGCTGCTCGGGGCCCGCAGCGGCGAGGACGGCAAGGTGTATTTCCCTCCGCGGGAAGCGGATCCGGCGACCGGCCGGGAACTCGACCAGTTCGTGGAACTTCCCGACTCCGGGACGGTCACGACGTTCGCGATCATCAACATCCCGTTCGCCGGTCAGCGCATCAAACCGCCCTACGTGGCGGCCTACATCCTGCTCGACGGAGCCGACATCCCGTTCCTACATCTGGTCACCGAGATCGACGCCGCCGACGTCCGGATGGGCATGCGGGTCAAGGCCGTCTGGAAACCGCAGGAGGAATGGGGCCTGGGCATCGACAACATCGAGCACTTCCGGCCCACTGACGAACCGGATGCCGACTACGACTCCTACAAGCACCACCTCTAGAGAAGAGCCCCCCGATGAGCGCTTGCGCGAAGAGGAAGTAGCGGATGACCAGAGAAGTGGCCGTCGTCGGCTTCGCCCACGCGCCGCACGTCCGCCGCACCGACGGCACCACCAACGGTGTCGAGATGCTCATGCCGTGTTTCGCCCAGCTGTACGGCGACTTGGGCATCAGCCAGAGAGACATCGGCTTCTGGTGTTCCGGTTCAGCGGATTACCTTGCGGGAAGAGCGTTCTCGTTCATCTCGGCGATCGATTCGATCGGCGCTGTGCCCCCGATCAACGAGAGCCACGTCGAGATGGACGCCGCCTGGGCGCTGTACGAGGCCTACATCAAAGTACTCACCGGCCAGGTGGACACCGCCCTGGTCTACGGGTTCGGGAAGTCCAGTGCCGGGACACTCCGGCGGGTGCTGGCACTGCAGACCGACCCGTACACAGTGGCCCCGTTGGTGCCCGATGCGGTGTCGATGGCGGGACTGCAGGCACGCCTGGGCCTGGACGCCGGGAAATGGACGGCCGAGCAGATGGCCCAGGTGGCTCTGGAATCCTTGTCCGCCGCCGGCCGTACGGACGCGGTGGAACCTGCCGAGAGCATCGAGGAGTTGCTGAGCCGTCCGTTCTTCGCCGATCCGTTGCGTCGCCATGACATCGCGCCGATCACCGACGGCGCCTCGGCGATCGTGATCGCGGCCGACGACCGCGCCCGCGAACTGCGCGAAAGACCGGCCTGGCTAACGGGGTTCGAGCACCGGATCGAGACTCCGGCGCTCGGTGCGCGTGACCTCACCACCTCGGCCTCGACCGAGGCGTCGGCGAAAGCCGCGACGGGCGGCGACGCCGGGTCCATCGAGGTCGCCGAGATCTACGCGCCGTTCAGCCACCAGCACCTGATCCTGACCGAGGCGATCGGCCTGGGTCCGTCGACGACGATCAATCCCTCCGGCGGCGCGCTGGCCGCCAACCCGATGTTCTCCACCGGGCTGGAACGGATCGGGTTCGCCGCCCGGCACATCTTCGACGGCTCGGCCCAACGGGTGCTGGCTCATGCCACGAGCGGCCCTGTGCTGCAACAGAATCTGGTCGCCGTACTGGAGGGGCGGGACAGGTGAAGCGCCTCGCCGCCGTGCTGGGCACCGGCCAGACCAAGTACGTGGCCAAACGCACCGACGTCTCGATGAGCGGGCTGGTCCGCGAGGCGATCGACAGGGCGCTGGCCGACAGCGGGTCGACGCATCATGACATCGACGCCGTCGTCGTCGGCAAGGCGCCCGACTTCTTCGAGGGCGTGATGATGCCCGAGTTGTTCATGGCCGACGCCATGGGCGCCACCGGCAAGCCGTTGATCCGGGTGCACACCGCGGGTTCGGTGGGCGGATCGACCGCCGTCGTGGCGGCCAGCCTGGTCGAATCCGGCAAGTACCGGCGCGTGCTGGCGGTGGCCTGGGAGAAGCAGTCGGAATCAAATGCCATGTGGGCGTTGTCGATTCCGGTTCCGTTCACCAAGCCGGTCGGTGCCGGTGCGGGCGGGTACTTCGCCCCGCATATCCGCGCCTACATCCGGCGCTCGGGGGCCCCGTCGCACATCGGCGCGATGGTGGCGGTCAAGGACCGGCTCAACGGGGCCCGCAACCCGCTGGCCCATCTGCATCAGCCGGACATCACCCTGGAGAAGGTGCTGGCGTCGCCGATGCTGTGGGATCCCGTCCGGTTCGACGAGACCTGCCCGTCGTCGGACGGGGCCGCCGCCATCGTGATCGGTGACGAAACCTCCGCCGACACCCGTGTCGCCGAAGGCCATCCGGTGGCGTGGATTCACGGAACCGCCCTGCGCACCGAACCGTTGGCCTACTCCGGACGCGACCAGGTCAACCCGCAGGCCGGCCGGGACGCGGCGGCGGCCTTGTGGGAAACAGCCGGAATCACCAGTCCGATCGACGAGATCGACGTGGCGGAGATCTACGTACCGTTCTCCTGGTTCGAGCCGATGTGGCTGGAGAACCTCGGTTTTGCGCCGGAGGGTGCGGGCTGGAAGCTCACCGAGGCCGGTGAGACGGCGATCGGCGGGCGGATCCCGGTGAACCCGTCCGGCGGTGTGCTGTCGTCCAACCCGATCGGCGCCTCGGGCATGATTCGCTTCGCCGAAGCCGCGATCCAGGTGATGGGCCAGGCCGGCGAGCATCAGGTTCCCGGCGCGCGCAAGGCTCTGGGCCACGCGTACGGCGGTGGGTCACAGTACTTTTCGATGTGGGTGGTGGGCGCCGACAAGCCGCGGTGACGTGGCTTACTCCTTCGGGAGGACCTCTTTCAGCCCGGCCAGGTAGCGCTGTCCGAGGTCCCGGTAGGCCTGCGGGTTGGTCTGCACCCACACCTCCGCGCGGGTTCCGGCGATGGGCCCCTTGACCTTGGCCGGCGCCCCGGTGACGAGAACGTCGGGCGGGATCTCGGTGCCGCCGACGACCAGCGAGTGCGCGGCGACGAGACTGCGGGCGCCGATCACGGCGCCATCGAGGACGGTGCAGTGGTTGGCGATGAGCGCTTCCAAGCCGATGTGCGCGCCGTGGATGGTGCGCATGTGGGCGATGGTGGCGCCGGGGCCGACGTCGACCGGGATACCGGGGGGTGCGTGCAGAACCGATCCGTCCTGGACGTTGGCGCCCTCACGGATCACGACCGGGGCGTAGTCGGCCCGCAGCACGGTGTTGAACCACACCGACGCCCCCGCCTCGACGGTCACATCTCCGACAAGAACGGCGGTGGGAGCGATGAAGGCGGTGGGATCAACTTTGGGTGACCGGCCTTCGAAGGAGTACATCGGCATCGCATACATATACCGCGGCCCCGGATTTAGACTGACACCCGATCGGCGGAAGGGTACGACTCATGCGCAAGGTATGGCTGGGGGTCGGCACTCTTGCTGTCGGCGTGGCTGCCGCTCTGGCCGGACCGGGCACAGCCCACGCGGACGCCGACCGCGGCAACAGTAGCGGCGCCAGGGTCGCGCACTCACCAACCTCGTCCAGCGGTGATTCACGGGTCTCCGAGCAGATCCACGTTATGGGCCGGGGCGCCATGGCATTGGCGGCGCCGCGACCGGCCTCAACCGTTACCCGGACTATCGAAACCGTTGTGCCACAGGCACGATCGCTGGCCCCACCGGCGTCTCCGGTCACCCGCACCGCTCCGGCCGCCACCATTGCCCCGGCCGCGCCCGCCGTTCCCGCTGTGAGCTACCGCGTCAGCAACCCGATTCCGGCGAGAACTCAGTGGAACGCCAACTACGGCTACTGCGGCGAGACATCATTCATCAGCGCCGGCCTCAACTACGGCCAGTACCTGTCGCAGTACGACGCCCGCGCGATCGCGAGCAACAACATGCGGCAGAGCCTGTCCGCTTCCCAACTGCTGCTGGGCGTCAACGATGTCGCCGCCGCCAAGAAGATGCACCTGAACGCGGTCCCGTTCAACACCGCTCAGCAGACGACGACGGCCCAGTTCCTGACCTGGGCCAAGACGAATGTGATGGCAGGCTATCCGGTGGTCATCGGCGTCTACACCAACGAATACCGATTCGACGGCAACACCAACCCGAACGCCGGCGACGCCGAATACGACCACATCGTGACCGTCACCGGGTTCTCCTCCAACCATCCGCTGACGGCACCCGCGGCCTACTACGCCGATGACGTCATCACCTTCAACGACAACGGTATTTGGACCGGCACGCCCAATGGTCTGCCGCAAAATGTGTTCAGCTACGCGCTCGGGTCGTTCCCCGCGACTCGGCGGCAGGCCAATGCCGCAGCGGGACCGGTGTATTCGCTGAGCAACGCGAAGGATTACGGCATCGCGATCACCGGAGTGGCCGACCTCAATCGCGAAACGGTCCCGGTCCGGCTTACGACGAGCACGGTGGGCGAGTCCCCGGCAATGGTGGAGGGCTCAAGTACCCGGCCCGCCGCCAAGCCCGTGACGCTGACCATCACCGTGTCGGGCCTGACCGCGGGAAAGACCTACAACCTTTACCGCTACAGCAGCATGTCGGCAGTGCCCGACTCCAACTTCAACGCCAATGCCGCCAAGTCCGCACAGAAGTGGAAGATCGTCGCGACCGGTTCGACCTACACGATGACGCAGACCGTCTTGTCGAGCGAGACCGCCGCCTACCGCGCCGTGCCGATCACCGCGCGCTGATCCTCATTGCGGGGCAGGGGATCAAAACTGTAACGTGTTCTAGTTAGAGAGACACGACAGTGGAGGAAAGATGAGTACCGAGGTTCGCGACATCGACACCGGAACCCTGCCGAACCGGTACGCGCGCGGGTGGCACTGCCTCGGACCGGTCGCGAACTTCCTGGACGGCAAGCCACATCCGATCCACGCCTTCGGGACCAAGCTCGTCGTGTTCGGCGACTCGGACAACGAATTACACGTCCTGGACGGCTACTGCCGCCACATGGGCGGCGACCTCTCCCAGGGCACCGTCAAGGGCGACGAGGTCGCCTGCCCGTTCCACGACTGGCGCTGGGGTGGCGACGGCCGCTGCAAGCTGGTGCCGTACGCCAAGCGCACCCCGAAACTGGCCCGCACCCGGTCCTGGCACACCGACGTCCGCGGCGGCCTGCTGTTCGTCTGGCATGACCACGAGGGCAACCCGCCGCAGCCCGACGTGCGCATCCCCGACATCCCGGAGCAAGGCAGCCCGGACTGGACCGTCTGGCGGTGGAACACGCTGCTGATCGAGGGGTCCAACTGCCGTGAGATCGTCGACAACGTCACGGATATGGCGCACTTCTTCTACATCCACTTCGGCCTGCCGACCTACTTCAAGAACGTCTTCGAGGGCCACATCGCGACGCAGTACCTGCACAACGTCGGCCGCCCCGACATCGGCGGAATGGGAACCGCGTACGGCTTTTCGCAGCTGGATTCCGAGGCCAGCTATTTCGGGCCGTCGTTCATGATCAACTGGCTGCACAACACCTACGGTGACTTCAAAGCAGAGTCGATCCTCATCAACTGCCACTACCCGGTGACCCAGGATTCGTTTGTCCTCCAGTGGGGCGTCATCGTCGAGAAGCCCAAGGGCATGGACGACGCGATGACCGAGAAGCTTTCCGAGGCGTTCACCGACGGGGTCAGCAAGGGCTTCATGCAGGACGTGGAGATCTGGAAGCACAAGACCCGGATCGACAACCCGCTGCTGGTCGAGGAGGACGGCGCGGTCTACCAGATGCGCCGCTGGTATCAGCAGTTCTACGTGGACGTCGCCGACATCACCCCGGATATGACCGACCGGTTCGAACTCGAGATCGACACCACCAAGGCCAACGAGAAATGGCATGTGGAAGTCGAGGAGAACCTGCGCCGGCAGGCCGAGCAGAAAGCGCAAGAGACGGCCGGCACGTCATGACCGGCGACCCTGTGCCCGACATCGACGGTTTGGCCGCGTCGATGTTGCAGTTGCACGGGGCACACGACGACGAGCACCACGACGACGCCGACCGGGGCGACGACGCGGACGTGCTCGCGTGGTCCAAGGCGCCGGACTTCGCCAACGACCCGCGACGGGCTGCCGCTGTTCACGAGGCGACCCGCCGGGACCGGGAGCGTTATCTCACCTCAGGTCTGGCCGAGGTGGACTGCCGGTTCTGTCACGCCTCGGTGAAGGTGAAGAAACTGGGCGCCCCTTACACCGCGGTGCAGTGGAACAGCCTGGCGTCCGGGCGGTGCGCATACTTCGCCGAGATCCGCGCCGAAGGTGGCACCAGCGCCCGGGTTCCGTCCTGCCCCCGGCTCGGGGACAGCATCAAACACGCTGTGGCGGAAGGGTGTTTGGAGGAGTACTCCAGCGCACCGGCGCCCGGCGACGGCTGAACAGGTGCTCGGTCATCTCCTGATTCCTTCTGCCCCGCGCCGGGCGGTTAGAACCACTTCCACCGAATCAGCGATAGACCCGCTCAGGCCGGTGGCGCGGTCCAGTAACCGACGATGCCCTCGCCGAATTGGAGGTCGGTTTGGGGGAAGTCCCTGCCGATGGCGAGTAGTGGTTGCTGTACGAGTTGGGCGGCGGCGTAGGTCAGGCAGTCGCCAAAGGTGAGCCCAGCGGGGTGGCGACCGCGACCGAAGCGTAGGTAGGCCCGTTGAGCCGCGTATGCGTGGTTCGCGGTGAATTCCGTGATGTTCAAGTCAATTTCGTTGCAAACACGATCGAATACGGTGCGGGCCACCGGGCCGTGTCGGGCGGTCAGGACGATCAGGGTTTCGGTGAGCGTGGCGGCGGTCATCGCGGGTGAGCGGATGCCCGAGAGGACGCCTGCGACCTGTTCGGCGGCGGGTTCGTTCTGAATGAGCGCGATCAGTGCCGAGGTGTCGACGATCACCTTCAGACCCCGGTCTCGGGGTCGTAGCCCAGGATCCGCTCACGCTCCTGCTTGGTGATCGGGGTCTTGTCTCCCAGCAGCGGCCAGATTTCGGTTCGCATGACGTCAAGGAGTGCGGTGCCGTGTTGGCCGGCCTGGACTTCGAGGCGCGACAGTTGGGCTTGGAGGGCTTCACGGATGGCACGGGTCTTGTTTCGGTGGCCCATGCGGGCGGCGAGTTCATCGGCGAGGCGGTCCACCTCGGCGTCCTTGATGTTCAGAGCCATACGATGGAGGGTACCATTGCGCTGCTACATGGTAGCTTGTGAGCGCGTCTCCCAGACTCGCGAAACGCTCCTTGGCGTCGGCCAGGCGTCAGACCGCCAGCGGCGTCACCGTCACCTTGACCGTGGCGGTACCCGCGCCGGAGGCGATCTCCAGGACCGGCGCGTTGGCCGCGGAGACGACCGTCCCGCCCGTCACGCTCACCGTGTAGCCGTTCGGGAAGTTGTTCTTGGGCACCGCGATGGTGGTCTTGGAGCCGGCCGCGAAACTGCCTGAGCCGTCGGCCTTCTTGGTCGAGTAGCTGAAGTCGAGCTTGCCGTCGGTGAACGACCAGCTATCGGCGACGCCCGAGATCACCTGCGGGTAGGCCTGACCGAACGTCTTCAACTTCGCGGCGTTGATGTTGTCGCCGACCGGGGGCAGCTTGGGATCCTTCACCAGGTACCACGGGTTGCCGATGCTATTGATATCACCGGCCGCGGTGTACTCCCACTCCGTCCAGCCGATCTTCAGCCCGTTGGCCCGCGACATCGCATCCTCAAGCATCGCCGTTGCGTCGCTTCCGAATTCGGTCATGAGCCCCGGAATGCCCTGCTGCTTCAGGTAATCCGCCACATGGCCATAGGTAATCGCGACTTCCGGCTTGCAGATGAAGTCGGCCAGGCAATACACGTGGAAGGAGAACACGGTTCCCGGCTGGGTGACCGTGCCCAGCGAACTCGGGAATCCGAAGGCAGTCGCCGAGGTCCCCTCGTAGAGGACGGGTGCGGTCGAATCCACGGAGCGGATGGCGGAGGCCACCTGGTTGAGGAACGGCGTCAGCTTCTGCTGATCGAAGAACGGGTCGCCCAACAGCGCCGAGGCCCAGTTGGTGCCCGGCCACGGCTCGTTCATGATCGTGTAGCCCACAATGTTCGGGTTGCCCTTGAACGACTCGGCGACGTACTGCGCCATCCGTGCGTAATTATCCTCCAGCCCAATGCCGTTCGGCGCCGGCGAGTTCGCCCAGAAGTTGTCCCAGGCCTTGTTCTCGGCCGGGTTGAAGTAGTAGTTGATCGGGAAACCCAAGTCCGGATTGGGTAATCCATCGGTCTGGACGGCCCAGGCAGGTGCGCCCTCACCGTGGAGAACCACGGAGTAGAGATCCTGATGGAAGTCGACGATGCTGGAAATGCCGGCATCGGCCAGGATCTGAACGGTCTGCTTGATCGAGTTGAGGTAAGCCTCGCTGTAGACACCCGGCTCCGGTTCCACCCCGGCCCAGATCACGCCCAGCCGGACCGCGTTGAAGCCGTTGGCCGCCATCAGCGCCGCGTCATCCGCGCTGATGCCCATGACGGAGGGTTCGTACGGCGCCAGTTTGTAGACGACGTTGGTGCCGTGCAGGATGACCGACTGTCCGTTGCGGTTGACGATCGACGTCCCGCCGACCCCGAACGAGGAGTAGACGCCGGACGGGCCGCCCGGGCTGAACTTCCCGACCACACCGTGGGTTCCCCACAGTCCGGCGTTGCCGCCGGCCCCGCCCAAGGCTGCCAGCCGGGTGGGGGTTCCGCCGACCCCGCGGGCACCGGCGTTGCCGCCGTCGCCCCCGTTGCCCAGCAGCCAGGCTCCGTTGCCACCCTTTCCGCCGGCCCCGCCGTCGACCCCGGCGCCGCCGGCCCCACCGGCACCGCCGATACCGAACGCCAGACCCAATCCGTCGCCACCCGCGCCGCCGGCTCCGCCGGACTTCCCGGCCGCACCCGCGGCGCCGACCCCACCGGCACCGCCGATACCGGGCCACCAGCCGCCGGCCCCACCGGCACCGCCGGCCGCCCCGGCGCCGCCGGCCCCACCGGCACCGCCGTTGCCGAACATCCCGGCCGAGCCGCCCTTGCCACCGGTCACCCCGTCCCGGGTGCTGTTCAACCCGGCCCCACCGTCGCCCATCAGCCATCCGCCGGGTGCGCCGTCAGGCTGGGCCGCCGTGCCGGCAGCGCCGTTGCCGATCATGTAGGAGCCGACGAGCGTATTGAGCACGTTGTCGACGTTGATGCCGAAACTGCTTGTCACCCAGGCCTGCATCAAGGTGTGCAGCGGGTTGTAGATGAACTGCTGGGTGATGGACGTGAGGTTGATCTGGGTGGCGGAGGCGGCCAGTGCGGTGATGTTGGCGGGACCAGTGCTCACCGTGGTGCTCGCCGCGGGTTGGGGGCTGTCCGATCCGATGGTCCGCTCCCGGCGCGCGGCCGCGAGCAGCACCGCGACCGAGGCATCGGCTGGGATCGGTTGGCTGCCGCCGGTCGCCGAGTCGGACAGCGCCACATCGGAGATCGGGGTTGCGATGGCGACGGGCGGCGGCTCAACCGGCGCCTGTTGAGCCGCGGGCTCCCCCGGTACCGCCGATGCCGCGGGGGCGACGGCGATGTGCGCCGCCACTGACGCGGCCGGCCGGACCGCGGCAGGTGCGGTGACGTCCGGTTGCGGCGCAGCTGTGACGAGCGGTTGCGGCGCAGCGACGACCGGCGTGACATCGGCGGCGGGCGTTTCGACTGCGGGGGCCGTCGTGACGGCCGGTGTCACCGGGGCCGCGTCGGCCGGTCCGCTCACCTCTGGAGTGAAGTCGTTCTTCACCGCCGGTCCGGACACCTCGTCGATGCGTCCCGATCCCGCCGACGGCGCAGCGGCGCCACGGTGGCCGGGCCGCGAGATGGTCGATCCGGGCGTCGCGCTACCGGCGGAATCGGTTGCGTCACCGGCAGATGCGCTCGAAGCGCCGCGGGCGTGCCGGGCCGCCCCGGAATCTCCCGCACTGTCCGCAGAGCCGGCGTTGTCCGCCCATGCGACCGCCGGGACCGCTGCGATGCCCAAGCCCACGCCGAGGGCCACCGCCAGCGCGCCGACCCGTCCCACGTGCCGGCCAGATCCACGGCCGCGCTCGACCGCTCCCGACAAATCCATTCCCGACATGCGGCACCTCTACGACATCGACGCGGCCGGCCCACGCACGGGCCGAATTATGAAACATGTGTCAGGTGTGCCGAGCTTGATCGGGAGAAAATGAACAAATTGGTCAATTCACCCCGGATACTCCACGGGTGTGCAGAAGGCCTGGGAGAGGACGATCGCGTCGTCACTGCGATCGGCGCCGCTACAGACCCGCGAACCGCTCCTTGACCTGATCCTCGGTCAGCCCGTAATCGGCTAGCGAGTAGACGTGTTTCGGCGCCCGCGGGCCCTGCTTGCTTTCCTCATCGGTGCGCTCGATCGCCGCACGCGCGTCGTGGGTCAACTCGATTCCGAAGTGCGCGTAGATGTTCTCCACCGTCCGGATCGGCTCGCGGATCAGGTCGAAGTAGTCGACATCGCAGAACTGCGCCGGGTTCCGGGTAGCCCGCACTGTGTTGAACCGTTCCAGACCCCGCGACCAGGTCTCCAGCGAGTCGGCGCCGATGGTGGCGCCCACAAAGGAGTTCGACCACCCGGCCGTGGTGTGCTGAGCGAGCGAGCACATCGACGCCATGATCGTCTCCGCGGGCCGGTGGCATTGGATCACCAGCGCGTCGGGGTACGTGGCGAGCAATGCGTCGAGGGCGAAAAGGTGGCTGGGATTCTTGAGCACCCAACGCTTTTCGGGATCGTTAAGACCGATCAGCTGTAGGTTGCGCCGGTGTCGCCGATACGGCGTGGTCCAATCCTGGCTCGCCAGCCACCGCGCGTAGGTGGGCACATGGGCCAGGGATTCGTAGGACACCGAGTGCACCGACTGGCGCAGCAGTTGCCAGCACTCCTCCACCTCGTCGGCGGTCATGTAATGCAAGCCGGTGTAGTCCGGGTTCTCCAGGTGGGCTTTCTTGAACCGGGCGTCCAACTCGGCGAAAACCGGGTTCTGCGGCCAGGTTTCGCGCGGCGGCCGGGGCTGCGGGAACTCAGCCAGCCACAGTTCCAGGCCCTGGTGGCGCGGGTCGCCGCACAGCAGCCGGTGCAGGGCGGTGGTGCCGGTGCGGGGCAGGCCGGTGACAAAGATCGGCGCGGTGATCGGTACGTCGACGTGCTGCGGGTACTGCTTCCAGGAGACCTCGCTGAGCAGGCGGGCCACCAGGGCGTTGCGCAGGAAGAACCGGGACATCTTGGAGCCGAGTTCGGTGAAGTCGGCGTCACGCCGGTAGGACTCCAGAAGCACCGACAGCGCCTCGACGTAGTTGTCGTCGTCGCAGCCGAAGTCGTCGAGGCCGACCGCCTTGACGGCGGAGGCTTTCAGATCGTCGACCGTGCCGACGTCGGTGCGGGGGGCACTGGAACTCACGCCTTGTACTCCCCGCAGTTCACATCCAGCGTGGCGCCGGTGATGCCACTGGACAGATCGCTGGCCATGAACAGGATCGCCGAGGCCACCTCGTCCTCGGTGGGCAGCCGCTTGAGGTCGGACTGCGCTGCTGTCATCTCATAGATCTGCTCGACGGTGGTGCCGTACTTGCCGGCCTGATGGGCGAAATAGCTCTTCAAGGTCTCACCCCAGATGTAGCCGGGTGCAACAGAATTGACCCGGATACCCTGACTTCCCAATTCGCTGGACAGCGATTGCGACATCGCCAGCAGGGCCGCCTTGGCCATCTTGTAGGCACCGTATTTGGGCTGGGAATGCCGGATCACCATCGAGTTGACGTTCACCACCGACCCGTGCGACTCGGCCAGGGCGGGGGAGAACTTCTGGGTCAGGCGCAACGCGCCCAGCACGGTCAGTTCGACCGCGTCGCGGATGTGCTGGAAGCTGGTATCCGCCAGGGGTTTCATTGAAGGCACCCGGAAGGCGTTGTTGATCAGCACGTCCACTTTGCCGTAGGCGGCCATCGTCTCGGCGACGAGGTTGTCGACCTGCGCGTCGTCGGTGATGTCGGTGCCCACGGCCAGCGCGCGCCGGCCGATCCCGGTGACCTGCTTGGCGACGTCGTCGAGTCGCTCCACGGTGCGGGCCGCCAGCACCAGGTCGGCGCCGGCTTCGGCGCAGCGTCGGGCCAGGGTGGTTCCCAATGCCGGGCCGACGCCGCTGATGACGACGACCTTGTTTTTCAACAACCCGGCGTCCTCCGGCAATCCGGCCATCGGCTATCCCACCATCCTGTTCTGAATCTGTATTTGGCGCAGCGCAATCCGGGACCGCCAGTCGTCGTCGGAGATCCGGTTGCCGTCGTAATAGGGCAGGCGAACGGGCACATCTGCCACGTCGACCAGTTCCACCGTCGGGCCGTCGGCCGCGGCCAGTTCCCGTGACACCCGCTGCCAGCGGAATTGCAGGAAGCCCTTGCGATGGCCGGTGGTCTCCACCCAGTTCGTCACGCCGGGGTTCTGCTCAGCCACCACGATGCGAATCTTGCCGTCCGGATCGGCTTGCGCCTGAGTGCCGTTGAGCGACGTCTGGTGGTTGATGTAGTCCAGCGAGATGTACCACAGACTGCCCAGCTGGAACCCGAAGTACGGCGCGTCGCCGACCGGCACCGTGATGACCAGTGCCTGCTCGGGCCGCAGGTAGAAGTGGCCGGCCGACGAGTACTGGGTGGCCAGGCCGCCCGGCGTCAGGCGGGGAGCGACCATGGTGTTGACCGGGATGTTGGTGTAGAACCATTGCGGAAACTGCAACCAGGTCTTGACCCGTTGGATGAGTTGTTTACCGGCTGTGGCCCAACGCTTTTCGATGAGTTCGGCGGTCAGCGGCGGCGGTGCGGTGCCGGCAGTGTCGGTGCGGGTGATCGCGACGCAGCCGCGTTGCGCCGACCAGTCGTTGTAGACCTCGCGAATCACCAATTGCGCGTTGGTCGCCGGGGTGAATCGCCATTCGAAGCCACCGTCGTCGGCGATGTCGAGTTTGCGATCGTCGAACGCCGTCTCGCTGTCGGGGACGTTGCGGTCGGTGTACTCCCCGCCGAGGAGTTGGAAGCTGAGGTCGGTAGTGGTGCCGCGACGGCCGGTCACGACGTACTCACGCCCGGCCGCCACCCGGGTGCCGAAATAGAGGGTGTCGGGATTGTCCAGTCCCATCTTGGTGAACGGGCCGGTGCCGGACTGCAGAAAGGGGTGGTCGCGGTCGTAGTCGAAGGCGATGTGGGTACAGGCGGCGATACCGCCGGCCAGATACTGCAGCCCTTCGAGCAGGTCGGCTTCGCTGTCGATGAAGGGTGCTTCGCGAACCAGTTTCTCGGCCTCCACGATGGCGTCAACCAACGGCTGTGCGTACATCGTGGACGGGGCCTTCCGGATCGGTAGCTGACCTGAATCTAGAACGTGTTCCAGTCTCAGTCAAACAGGTATCGCCGCACGTCGCGGCCACGGTCAATTCACACTGGCCAGGGTGAACGGCAACACAGCGGGCACGCCTGCCCGGCGCAGACAGCGAGCGGCGGTCGTCATGGTCCACCCGGTGTCGGTGACGTCGTCGACCAGCAGCACCGGTCCGGCCACCTCCCGCAGGACGGTCTCATCCGGGACCTCCCAGCAGTCGTGCAGGGCGGCCACCCGGTAGGCGGAATTCGCGGCGGTGACCGGACGACGGGTCGCCGCGTAGTGCAGTGTTCCCAAGTTCGTCAGTCGGCCGATCTCCGCGATCCGTTCGACCAGCGAACCGATCAGGCGGGGGTGGCCCACGGAGTCGATTCCCATGACCGCGACCGGCCGGGCCTGCCACGGCCAATCGGCAAGAGTGGCGACTACAGCGCGAAACACGTCATCGGGGACCGGCCCGTCCGGGGCATCGAGCAGTCGGCGCAGCCGTGGACCCCAGCCCAGATCGGTGAGCCGGCCGATCGTGCGGCCCTCCGCCGGGCCATCGTCGATCCGGCCGCTCAGCGCGACGCCGATCTTCGCCATTCCGGTCGGCCACTGCCGTCGGGGCGCCAGTTCCACCCCGCAGCGCTGCAACCGGTCGTTCACGCCCTGCAGCGCGGCGTCGTCGACGTCGGCGGCAAGGTGCGATCCGGTGCAGTTGTCGCACCGTCCGCACCGGAGATCGTCGTCTCCCATAGCGGGGTCGTCGAGTTGGCGTCGCAGGAACGTCATCCGGCAGTCGGTGGTGTCCTGGTAGTCGAGCATGGCCTGTTGTTCCCGGCGGCGGGCGGCGTCGAGTTTGCGGTAGCGCGCTTCGTCGTAGCTCCAGGGCCGGCCGGTGCTGATCCAGCCGCCCTTGACGCGACGCACCGCGCCGTCGACGTCGAGCACCTTGAGCACCATCTCCAGCCGGGTGCGGCCTAGGTCGACCAGCGGCTCCAGCGCCGGCGTCGACTGCGGGCGTTCGGGCTCCAGTGCGTCGATCACGTTGCGCACCAACGACTCCGATGGGAAAGCCACCGAGGCGAAGTAGCGCCAGATCTCCGCGTCCTCATGTCCGGGCAGCAGGATGGCCTCGGCGCGCGGGGTGGACCGTCCGGCGCGGCCGACTTGCTGGTAGTACGCGATCGGCGACTGCGGTGCGCCCAGGTGGATGACGAACCCGAGGTCGGGCTTGTCGAATCCCATGCCCAGCGCGGAGGTGGCCACCAACGCCTTCACCCGGTTGTCGAGCAGGTCGGCCTCCAGTTGCTCGCGCTCGGCCGGGTCGGTCGCGCCGGTATAGGCGGCCACCTCGTGGCCCTGGTCGCGCAGCACCCCGGCCAGATCGCGCGCCCCGGCCACCGTCAGGGTGTAGATGATGCCCGAGCCCTGCAGCGAATTGAGTTGCGCGCCAATCCACGCCGCCCGCCCGGAGGCAGTCGGCACCTTCACCACGGACAGGTGCAGGGACGCCCGGTCCAGGCTGCCGCGCAGCACGAGCGTGTCGGCCCCTCCGACGCCCAGTTGAGCGGCGACGTCGTCGACCACCCGGTCGTTGGCCGTCGCCGTCGTGGCCAGCACCGGGATGTCGGCACCCAATTCGGCGATCAGGGTGCGGATCCGGCGATAGTCCGGCCGGAAGTCGTGGCCCCAGTCCGAGACGCAGTGCGCCTCATCGATCACGACCAGGCCGGCGTCGGCGGCCAGCGACGGCAACACCTGGTCACGGAAGTCCGGGTTGTTGAGCCGCTCCGGACTGACCAGCAGCACGTCGAGATCACCGGCGCCGACCTGCCGGTGGATGTCGTCCCACTCGGTGACGTTGCCGGAATTGATGGTCGCCGCTCGGACACCGGCGCGCTGCGCGGCGGACACCTGGTTGCGCATCAGAGCCAGCAGCGGCGAGACGATCACCGTCGCTCCGCGACCCTGCTCGCGCAACAGTTTTGCGGCGATGAAGTACACCGCCGACTTGCCCCACCCGGTGCGTTGCACGACCAACGCCCGCCGGCGCTGGACGACGAGCGCCTCGATGGCGGTCCACTGGTCCTCGCGCAGCGTCGCCTTCTGCCCGGCGAGTTGTTCGAGGATCTCCTGCGCGCGGGCGCGAGTCGGCGTTTGCGCGCCAGCGCGAGTCGGCGTCAGGACTTCCCCTGCTCCCGCTGCTCGCGCTGAATCTCCAACGCGATGTCGATCAGCTGGTCCTCCTGGCCGCCGATCAACTTGCGCTGTCCCGCGCGGTGCAGCAGATGATGCGCGGGGACGCCGTAGCGCTCGGACTGGCGGATGGCGTGCTTGAGGAAGCTGGAGTAGACGCCGGAGTAACCCATGATGAGGGCATTGCGGTCCAGCAGGCACTCGGCGGGCATGGCCGGTGCGACGACTTCCTCTGCGGCGTCGGCGATGTCGAAGAAGTCGATGCCGGTCTTGACGCCGATCTTGTCGAAGACCCCGATGAGCGCTTCGACAGGGGCGTTGCCGGCGCCGGCGCCGAAGCGGCGGCAGCTGCCGTCGATCTGCTTGGCGCCCGCACGCACCGCCTCGACCGAATTGGCAACTCCCAGGCCGAGATTCTCATGGCCGTGAAAACCCACCTGGGCATCCGAACCGAGTTCGGCGACCAGCGCCGAGACCCGGTCGGCCACCTCGTCGAGCACCAGGGCACCGGCCGAGTCGACCACATACACGCACTGGCAGCCGGCGTCGGCCATGATCCGGGCCTGCTTGGCCAGCTTTTCCGGGGCGAGTGTGTGGCTCATCATCAGGAAGCCGACCGTTTCCAGGCCGAGGTCGCGGGCCAGGCCGAAGTGCTGGATGGAGACGTCGGCCTCGGTGCAGTGGGTGGCGATGCGGCAGATCGCACCGCCGTTGTTCTGTGCCTCGCGGATGTCGTCCTTGGTGCCCACACCGGGCAGCATCAGGAACGCGATCTTGGCTTCGATGGCGGTCTCGGCCGCGAGCTTGATCAGTTCCTGCTCAGGGGTTTTCGAGAACCCGTAGTTGAAGCTGGAGCCACCGAGGCCGTCGCCGTGGGTCACCTCGATCACCGGCACACCGGCGGTGTCCAGGGCGGCGACGATGGCGTGCACTTCTTCTTTGGTGAACTGGTGGCGCTTGTGGTGCGAGCCGTCGCGCAGCGAGGTGTCGGTGATCCGGACGTCGAAGATGCTGTCGGTCATCGTGCTTGCCCTATCGTTGCGGCCTGCTTGGCCATTTCCTCGCCCACCTTCGTGGCCGCGGCGGTCATGATGTCGAGATTGCCCGCATAGGGGGGCAGATAGTCGCCGGCGCCTTCGACTTCGATGAAGGTGGTGACGACGTGCCGGCCGCCGTTGACCACCGACGGCTCGTCGAACTGCGGTTCGTTGAGCAACCGGTAGCCCGGGACGTAGGTCTGCACCTCGGCCACCACGTCCCGGATGGACTGGGTGATCGCGTCACGGTCGACGTCTTCAGGAATCTCACAGAAGATGGTGTCGCGCATGATCATTGGCGGATCGGCGGGGTTGAGGATGATGATCGCCTTGCCGCGCCGGGCGCCGCCGATGGTCTGCACACCGGAGCTGGTGGTCTTGGTGAATTCGTCGATGTTGGCCCGGGTGCCCGGGCCCGCTGAAACCGAAGCGACTGAGGCCACAATCTCGGCGTAGGGCACTGCGACGGTCCGTGACACCGCGTACACGATCGGGATGGTGGCCTGTCCCCCGCAGGTCACCATGTTGACGTTGGGCGCATCGAGGTGCTGGCGCAGGTTCGCAGGGGGAACCACCCCCGGTCCGACGGCGGCCGGGGTCAGATCGATGGCGGTGATCCCGGCGTCGGCGTAGCGCGGGGCGGCCGCCTTGTGCACATAGGCCGAGGTGGCCTCGAACACCATGTCGGGCTTCTCCGCCTGAGCCAGCAGCCAGTCGACGCCCTCATGGCTGGTATCCAGTCCGAGCTTGCGGGCCCGCGCCAGGCCCTCACTGTCCGGGTCGATGCCGATCATCCAGCGTGGCTCAAGCCATTCCGAGCGCAGCAGTTTGTAGAGCAGGTCGGTGCTGATGTTGCCCGAACCGACAATCGCAACCGACTTCTTCTGTGCCGATTCCTTCTGGGCCACGAGGCTTCTCCTGATTGTTTTCGAATCCTGGTTTATTCGAACGACAGCCGGACCGAGCCGAGACCGGTGAAGTCGGCCACGAAGGCATCCCCCGGCCGAGCGTCGATCGCACGGGTGCAGGAACCCGGTAGCACGATGTCACCGGCCTTGAGGCGGACCCCGAAACTGTCCACCTTGCGGGCCAGCCACGCCACCGCCGTCACCGGATTGCCGAGCACCGCGTCACTGCGGCCCTCGGCGACCACTTCACCGTTGCGGGTGAGCACGGCGTCGATACGGGTGACGTCGACGTCCTTCGGTGAGACCCGTTCCGGGCCCAGGACGAAACCGGCGGAGGAGGCGTTGTCGGCGATGGTGTCGCACAGCGCGATCTTCCAATCCCTGATCCGGGTGTCGATCAGTTCGATCGACGGGACGAACGCGGCGGTCGCCGCCAACACGTCGTCCTCGGTGCATCCGGAGCCGGGCAGGTCGTCGGCGAGGATGAAGCCGACCTCGACCTCCACCCGGGGGTAGAGGAACCTGCCCGCGAGTACCGGGACGTCCTCGAAGACCTCCATGTCGGCGAGTAGATGGCCGTAGTCGGGCTCGTCGACCCCCATCATGGTCTGCATCGCCTCCGATGACAGCCCGACCTTGTGGCCGACGACGCGTGCGCCGTCGACGACCCGCTGCCGGATGTTGATGAGCTGGATCTCGTAGGCGTCGACCACGTCGATCTCGGGGTGGGCGGCCGTCAACGGGTCCATCGGCACCCGGTTGCGCTCCGCCTGCGCCAGTTCGGCGGCGAGTGCGGCTCGGGTGGCGCTGCTCAGCATTCCCCGAATCCTATCTGTCACGCAGATCTGTCACACAGACGTCAGTAGCGCCCGCACCGGGCAATTCTATAACGTGTTCTAGTATGACTGCCCAGGAGTTCGACGTCGTCGTGGTCGGAAGCGGCGGGGCCGGCATGGTCGCCGCCCTCACTGCCGCTCATCAGGGACTTTCCACGGTCCTCGTCGAGAAGGCCCCGCATTTCGGTGGTTCCACCGCCCGCTCCGGCGGCGGCGTGTGGATTCCCAACAACGAGGTGCTCCGACGCGCACGGCAGTCCGACACCGCCGAAGCAGCCCGCACCTATCTGCACACCATCATCGGCGACGTGGTTCCCACTGAGAAGATCGACACCTACCTCGATCGCAGCCCGGAGATGTTGTCCTTCGTGCTGAAGAAGACCCCGTTGAAAATGTGCTGGGTTCCCGGCTACTCGGATTACTACCCCGAAGAACCGGGCGGCCGCCCCGCGGGGCGGTCCATCGAGCCGTTGCCGTTCGACGCCCGCAGACTCGGGCCCGACATGGCCGGGCTTGAGCCCGCGTACGGCAAGATCCCCCTCAACGTCGTGGTGATGCAGCAGGACTACGTGCGCCTCAACCAACTCAAGCGCCACCCCCGCGGAGTGCTACGCAGTCTGAAAGTCGGCGCGCGAACCATGTGGGCCGGCGCCCGAGGCAAGAACCTGGTCGGCATGGGCCGGGCGTTGATCGCACCGCTGCGAATCGGGTTGCGGGAGGCCGGAGTTCCGGTACTGCTCAACACCGCGCTGACCGATCTCCACGTCGAGGACGGTACCGTCCGCGGCGTTTACGTCCGGGACTCGTCGGCGCCGGAGAGCGACGAGCCGAGGCTGATCAGGGCGCGACGCGGGGTGATCCTGGGCTGCGGCGGGTTCGAGCACAACGAGGCGATGCGACGCAAGTACCAACGCGAGCCGATCGGGACGGAGTGGACCGTCGGCGCCGTCGCGAATACCGGCGACGGGATCGTTGCCGCCGAAAAGCTCGGCGCCGCTATGGAACTCATGGAGGATTCCTGGTGGGGGCCCACGGTGCCGCTGGTCGGTGCACCGTGGTTCGCGCTGTCGGAACGGAATTCGCCGGGCTCGATCATCGTGAACATGTCCGCCAAGCGATTCATGAACGAGTCCATGCCGTATGTCGAGGCGTGCCATCGGATGTACGGCGGCACCCACGGTCAGGGCTCCGGACCCGGCGAGAACATCCCGGCCTGGCTGGTCTTCGACCAGCAGTACCGCGACCGGTACATCTTCGCGGGTCTGCAGCCGGGACAGCGGATTCCGAAGAAGTGGATGGACTCGGGCGTGATCGTCAAAGCCGATACCGTCGACGAACTCGCGGCCAAGACCGGAGTTCCGGCCGATGCCCTGCGCTCCACCGTCGACCGGTTCAACGGGTTCGCCCGCTCGGGAGTCGACGAGGACTTCCACCGCGGCGAGAGCGCCTACGACCGCTACTACGGCGACCCCACCAACAAGCCGAATCCGAACCTCGGGGCGATCGCCCACCCGCCGTATTACGCCGCCAAACTGGTGCCCGGCGACCTCGGCACGAAAGGTGGCATCCGCACCGACGTCCACGGGCGGGCGTTGCGCGACGACGGCTCGGTGATCGAGGGGCTGTACGCGGCGGGCAACGTCAGCGCGCCGGTGATGGGGCACACCTACCCCGGCCCCGGCGGGACGATCGGACCCGCCATGACGTTCGGCTATCTCGCGGCGCTCGATATTGCCGGAGCCGCGGGGCCGGCGACGGCAGACACCGGGAAGTCCTGAGATGCCAATCGATCTCGATGCCGCACTCGGCGCGGAGCTGGAACCGGTCGAGTTCTCCTGGACCAGCAGCGACGTCCAGCTGTATCACCTGGCTCTAGGGGCCGGCGCTGATCCGATGGATGCCCGCGAGTTGCGGTACCTCACCGACGGCACGCCGCAGGTGCTGCCGACGTTCAGCAGTGTGGCGGCCAGCTTCCACATGACCGAGCCGCCGAAGGTCAGCTTTCCGGGGATCGAGATCGAACTCAGCCGGGTGCTGCACGCCAGCGAGGGGGTCACGGTGCCCGCACCCCTGCCTGCGAGTGGGTCAGCACGGGCGACCACGCGCATCACCGACATCTGGGACAAGGGCAAGGCCGCAGTCATCCTCAACGAGACCACGGTGACCGACCCTGACGGGGTGATCCTGTGGACGACGAAGCGCTCGATTTTCGCCCGCGGCGAGGGCGGTTTCGGCGGCGAGCGTGGGCCGTCGACCTCCGTGCATGCTCCCGATCGGGCGCCGGACTTCGAGATCGACATTCCGGTGCTGCCGCAGCAGGCGCTGCTCTACCGGCTGTGCGGGGACCGCAATCCTTTGCACTCCGATCCCGGATTCGCCTCTGCCGCAGGCTTTCCCCGGCCGATCCTGCACGGTCTGTGCACCTACGGCATGACGTGTAAAGCACTCGTGGACCATGCGCTCGACGGCGACGCTGCGGCGGTGGGCTCCTACGGGGCGCGGTTCGCCGGCGTCGTCTTCCCCGGCGAGACCATCCGGGCCAGCATCTGGCGGGATGGGGACCGCTACGTCGGCGTGGTCACCGCCCCCGGCCGGGACAACGTCACGGTGCTGTCGGATGTGGAGTTGACGCCGGCCTGACGGGCGGCGCCGCTACCCCAGGATCAGCCCGGACGTCGGGACCCCGGTTCCGGCGGTGACGAGCACATGCTCGACGCCGTCGACCTGGTTGACCGACGTGCCACGAAGCTGCCGAACACCCTCGGCGATGCCGTTCATGCCGTGGATGTAAGCCTCGCCGAGTTGGCCGCCATGGGTGTTGATCGGCAGCCGCCCGCCGATCTCGATGGCGCCGTCGGCGATGAAGTCCTTCGCCTCGCCCTTGCCGCAGAAACCCAACTCCTCCAACTGAATCAGGGTGAACGGCGTGAAGTGGTCGTAGAGGACAGCCGTCTGGATATCTGCCGGGGAAAGACCGGACTGGGACCAGAGTTGCCGGCCCACCAACCCCATCTCGGGCAGGCCGAGTTCGGGCCGGTAGTAGCTGACCATCGAGTACTGGTCGGGGCTCGACCCCTGCGCCGCGGCTTCGATGACGGCCGGACGGTGCTTGAGATCCTTGGCCCGTTCGGCCGATACGACGACGATCGCAACCCCGCCGTCGGTCTCCTGGCAGCAGTCCAGCAGCCGCAGCGGCTCGGCGATGAACCGCGAGTTCTGGTGGTCCTCGATGGTGATCGGCTTGCCGTAGAAGTAGGCCTTCGGATTGTTGGCGGCGTGCCGGCGGTCGGCCACCGAGATGGCGCCGAAGTCGCGGCTCGTCGCCCCGGACAGGTGCATGTACCGCCGGGCGATCATCGCGACCTGCGCGGCCGGCGTGGACAGGCCGTGCGGGTAGGAGTACGAGTTGTCGACGCTGGTCGAGTCCGAGCCCTGGATCAGCCGCAACTGCACCTGCCCGAACCGCATACCGGAGCGTTCGTTGAAAGCCCGATATGCCACAACACAATCCGCGACACCCGTGGCCACCGCCATGGCCGCCTGCTGGACGGTGGCGCACGCCGCACCGCCACCGTGGTGGATCTTGGAGAAGAACTTCAGCTCACCGATGCCGGTGGCGCGCGCGACGGCCACCTCGGTGTTGGAGTCCATGGTGAAGGTCACCATGCCGTCGACATCGGCCGGGGTGAGGCCAGCGTCGTCGAGGGCGTCGAGGACGGCTTCGGCGGCTAGCCGCAGTTCACTTCGGCCGGAGTTCTTGGAGAAGTCGGTGGCGCCGATACCGGCGATCGCCGCCGTGCCGGAGAGCGTCATGCGGCACCCCCAGTCAGGGTCGCTGTTGCGACCACGTGATCGCCGAGGCTATTGCTGCCGACGACTTTCACGGTAACGACGTCGTCGTCGATCGCGGTCACCTCGCCCTTGAACGTGACGGTGTCATAGGCGTACCAGGGCACCCCGAGTCGCAGCGCGATGGACCTGATCCGCGCGTTCGGGCCGGCCCAATCGGTGACGTAGCGCTGGACCAAGCCCGTATCGGTGAGGATGTTGACGAAGATGTCCTTGGATCCCTTGGCCTGGGCCTTGTCCCGGTCGTGGTGGACGTCCTGGTAGTCGCGGGTGGCGATCGCCGTGGACACGATGAACGTCGGGTCGCCGTACAGCGACAGTTCGGGAAGTTGTTCCCCGACAACCGGACTCATGCGGCGGACTCCCATGCATACAGCGTCCAGGCCGGACCGCTCTCGCCGGCCGGGAAGTCGATGAACGTTGCGCGGACGGGCATCCCGACCTCGACCGCTGCCGGATCGGCGCCGCGGAGTTCGCCGAGCATCCGGACTCCCTCGTCGAGTTCCACCAGGGCGATCACGAAGGGCAGCGTGCGCCCCGGGAGCTGCGGAGCGTGGTGGACGACGTAGCTGAACACCGTTCCCTCACCGCTGGCCACCACGTAGTCGATCGGGGCTGATTTGTCCTGCCAGACCGCCGGCACCGGCGGATGTTGCAGGGCTCCGTCGGGCCGCTTCTGAATCCGCAACTCGTGGGCGTTGACGCCGTCCCAGAAGAACTGGGTGTCGCGGGAGACGGCCGGGCGCATCATGAGTTCCGGGTCGAGATCGGCCGGCACAGCTAAACCCACCGCTGTTGGCGCGGGCTCGGCGGGCCGGAATTTGAGGATGCGCCAGACCATGTCGGCCACCTCTTCGCCATCGACCGACCAGGTGATCTTCTGGGTGATGAAAAAGCCCTCCCCCAGCGCGGTGTTCTTGGGCCCGACGACATCGGTGAGTTCCGCAGTGACGCTGACCTCTTCATCCGGGCGCAGGTAGCGGTGGTAGGTCTGCTCGCAGTTGGTGGCGACCACGCCGATGTAGCCGGCCTCGTCGAACAGTCCGATGATCTTGCCCAGAGGATCGTCGTCGGGCCGGACCCCGCCGAGACCCATCATCGTCCAGACCTGAATCATCGCCGGCGGCGCGACGGTGCCGGGGTGACCGGCGGCGCGGGCGGCGGCCTCATCGACGTAGATGGGGTTGCGGTCGCCGATGGCGTCGAGCCAGTGGTCGATCATCGGCTGGTTGACCGGGTGACGGGCCTTGCGGGGCTTGCTCTTTCCGGAAGCCTTGATCTGTTCGGCGGCCTCGACGATGCTATCGATGCTCACCGCGGCACCCGCGGCACACCCAGCCCCGCCGCAGCGACCTGCTCCCGCATGACCTCGTTGACCCCGCCACCGAAGGTGATCACCAGACTCCGCTTGGTCTGCGCGTCCAGCCAGCCGAGCAGTTCGGCGGTCTCATCCTCGGCGGGGTTTCCGTACTTGCCGACGATCTCCTCGGCCAGTCGGCCGATCCGCTGGATCCGCTCGGTGGAGAACACCTTGGTGGCCGCGGCGTCGGCGATATCGACCGTCTCACCAGCCGCGGCGACCTGCCAGTTGAACAGCTCGTTGATTCGCCAGATCGCCTTGATCTCGCCCAGCGCTCGCCGGACGTCGTCGCGGTCGATCGGTGTCACACCGTCCCCGCCCGGTTTGGACGCCCAGGCGTGCACGCGGTCGTACAGTCCGGCGATCTTGCCGGCCGGTCCGAGCATCACCCGCTCATGGTTGAGCTGGGTGGTGATCAGCCGCCAGCCAGCGTTCTCCTCCCCCACCAGCATGTCCACCGGAACCCGGACGTCGTTGTAGTAGGTCGCGTTGGTGTGGTGCGCGCCGTCGGACAGGATGATCGGCGTCCACGAGTAGCCGGGATCGGTGGTGTCGACGATCAGGATCGAAATCCCTTTGTGCTTAGCAGCTTCCGGATCGGTGCGGCACGCCAGCCAAACGTAGCCGGCGTCATGGCCACCGGTGGTCCAGATCTTCTGACCGTTGACCGTGTAGTACCCGGTGGCCTCGTCGCCCGTGCGGACCGCGGAGGTGCGCAGCGATGCCAGGTCGGTGCCGGCCTCGGGCTCGGAGTAGCCGATGGCGAAGTGCACCTCACCGGCCAGGATGGCCGGGAGGAACTTCTTCTTCTGGGCGTCGTTGCCGTAGACCATCAGGGTCGGGCCGACGGTCTGCAAGGTGACGGCCGGCAGCGGTACGTCGGCGCGGGCCGCCTCGTTGACGAACAGTTGCTGCTCGATCGGGCCGTAGCCGAGGCCGCCGTACTCCTTGGGCCAGCCCACGCCGAGCTTTCCGTCGGAGCCCATGCGCTTGATCACCGCGCGGTAAGCCTTGCCGTGCCGGTCGACCTCCATCTCCTTGGCCTCCTCGGCCGAGATGAGGGTCGCGAAGTATTGCCGGAACTCGGCCTGCAGGTGCCGTTGTTCGGGCGTCAGTTCTATGTACATTGCGCTCCGCTTCAGTGTTTAGTGGCGACCCGCCACGAGATCCAGACGATGAGCCGGCCCGCCCAGCAGGCGGGATAAATCCTTGACCGACGCGTAGTAGCGGTGCATGGGGTAGGTGATGTCCATTCCCATCCCGCCGTGCAGGTGGTGACAGGTCTGCATCGCCGGCGGCGCCTCCGAACTCAACCAGTAGGCCAGGACGTCGAGGTCCTCATCGGCGTCACGGTCCTGCGAGAGCCGCCACACCACCGACGTCGACGCCAGTGCCAACGTGCGGGAGGCGATGTAAACATCCGCGAGTTGCTGCGCCACCGCCTGGAAGGTCGCCAACGGCCGTCCGAACTGGTGCCGGTTGGTGACGTAGTCGGCGGTCAAACGCACAGCGCCGGCGACCAGGCCTGCGGCGTAGGCACCGATAGCGGCCAGGGTCAACTGGTTCAGTCGGCGGACGCTCGCGCCGGCCAGCAAGGCGTCGGCTCCGACCTCGACATCCCGGAACTCGACGGCGGACTCTTGCGCCCCGGACGAGGTGGGTGTCGGAATCAGTCGGACGCCGTCGGCCTTCGGGGAGATCACCACTACGCCGGCATCGGTGCTGACCACCATCCAGTTCGCCTGCGCGGCATAGGGAACCGCGATCTTGGTGCCGTTGAGTTTCCCGTCCCGCAGGGTGGTCGTGGGCCGTTCGGGCAGTGCGGTCCCGGGCTCGTTGAGCGCGGCGGTCAGGATGGCGCCCTTGCTGACACCGTCGAAAAATCGGTCCTGCTGCGCTTCGGATGCCAGGTCCACCAGTGGAACAAGGCCCAATCCGAGAGTGGCCAGCGCAGGAGAGATGAGTCCGTGCCGGCCGATCTCGGTCAGTGCGGTGGCGATCTCCGGCAGGCCGACGCCGTCGCCGCCGAGCCGGTCCGGGACGCCGAGGGCCGTCACCCCGCCGGATACCAATGCCTCCCAGGTGTTCTCACGATCCAGTACTGCATTGACGACATCGGCGACAGCCTGCTGCTCAGGCTCCGGGGTGAAGTCCACCGGGGTCTCCCTTCGAGGTGAGATCTATGCGACGGTGGAACCGGTGTAGTCGACCTGCCAGTGCTTGATGCCGTTGAGCCAGCCCGAACGCAGCCGTTCCGGCGTACCGATCGACGTCAGATCAGGCATGTTGTCGGCAATGGCGTTGAACATGAGGTCGATAGACATGCGCGCCAGGTTGGCGCCGATGCAGTAGTGCACCCCGGTGCCGCCGAAGCCGACGTGCGGGTTCGGGTCCCGCAGGATGTTGAACGTGTGCGGATCGGCGAAGACGTCCTCGTCGAAGTTGGCCGACCGGTAGAACATCACCACCCGCTGCCCCGCTTTGATCGGAACACCGCCCAGCTCAACGTCTTTCACCGCGGTGCGCTGGAAGGCCGTCACCGGCGTCGCCCACCGGACGATCTCGTCGGCCGCGGTGGCCGGACGGTCCCGCTTGTAGATCTCCCACTGATCGGGGTTGTCCAGGAAGGCGATCATCCCGTGGGTGATCGAGTTGCGGGTCGTCTCGCTTCCCGCGACGGCCAGCATCAGCACGAAGAACCCGAACTCGTCGTCGGTCAGTTTCTCCCCGGCGATGTCGGCGTTGATCAGCGCGGTGACGATGTCGTCGCCGGGGCTCTCGGCTTTGATCGCGGCCAGCTGCATGGCGTACATGAGTACCTCGATCGACGACCCCCGGGCATCGATGTGGGCGAACTCCGGGTCCTCGTTGCCGGTCATCTCGTTGGTCCAGCGGAAGAGCTTCGCCCGCTCGTCCTGCGGGACGCCGAGAAGTCCGGCGATCACCTGCAGTGGCAACTCACAGGACACCTGCTCGACGAAGTCACCTGAGCCGTCCGCCGCGGCGGTCTTGACGATTGCCTCGGCGCGCTGGGCCAGTTCCGCGCGCAGTCGCTCGACGGCGCGGGGAGTGAAGCCGCGGGCGATGATCCGGCGCAGCCGATCGTGCCGGTCGCCGTCCATGTTGAGCAGGACAACGCTCTGCATGTCGATGTCTTCGCGCGTCATGTCGTCGGCGAACTGCGGCAGCGCGGTGTTGGGCCCGGAGTGGAAGACGTCGTTGCGCCGCGACACCTCCTTGACGTCCTTGTGCTTGGTGACCACCCAGTAGCCGCCGTCGTTGAAACCGCCCTTGCCGATCTTCTGCTCGCACCACCAGACCGGCGCCACCTTGCGCAGTTCGGCAAGTTCGTCGACAGGCAACCGGTTGACGTTGCGATCCGGGTCCAGGAAGTCGAAACCAGCTGGGAAGTTCGGCGACGGCATGACAACGCTCCTCAGAAATGACGTGATCTAGTGCCAGTAAAACACGGCTCCACCATAGACAAAAGCATCCAAAGCATCCTCGCTTGTCAGCGTACTGAAACGTGTTCTAGCCTTCACGGCATGGGTAATCCTGTGATCGTCGAGGCCACCCGCAGCCCGATCGGCAAACGCAACGGATGGCTGTCCGGTCTGCATGCCACGGAATTGCTGGCGGCGGTCCAGAAGGCCGTGGTGGACCGGGCCGGTATCGACGCCGCACAGGTCGAACAGGTTATCGGCGGCTGCGTGACGCAGTACGGCGAGCAGTCCAACAACGTCACCCGGGTCGCCTGGCTGACGGCGGGCCTGCCCGAACAGGTGGGCGCGACCACGATCGACTGCCAGTGCGGCAGCGCGCAGCAGGCCAACCACCTGATCGCAGGGTTGATCGCGACCGGCGCCATCGACGTCGGGATCGCGTGCGGCATCGAGGCGATGAGCCGAGTCGGCCTGGGCGCCAACGCCGGCCCGGACCGCTCGAAGATCCGGGCGGCCTCGTGGGACATCGACATGCCCGATCAGTTCACCGCCGCCGAGCGCATCGCCAAACGCCGTGGACTGACCCGCGCCGATCTGGACCACCTCGGATTGATCTCCCAGCAAAAGGCCAAACGAGCCTGGGACGAGCACCGGTTCGACCGGGAGATCTCCCCGATGGAGGCGCCCCTGCTCGATGAGAACAAGCAGCCCACCGCCGACCGGCACATGGTCAGCCGAGACCAGGGTCTGCGGGACACCACCGCCGAAGGCCTGGCCGCGCTCAAGCCGGTGATGGAGGGCGGCCTGCACACCGCCGGAACGTCGTCGCAGATCTCCGACGGCGCCGCGGCCGTGTTGTGGATGGATGAGGCCGTGGCACGAGCGCAGGGCTTCACCCCGCGGGCCCGCATCGTCGCCCAGGCACTCGTCGGCTCCGAGACCTACTACCACCTCGACGGTCCGGTGCAGTCCACCGCGCGGGTGCTGGAGAAGGCCGGGATGACGCTGGGCGACATCGACCTCGTCGAGATCAACGAGGCCTTCGCCTCGGTGGTGCTCAGCTGGGCGCAGGTCTACGGCGCCGACATGGACAAGGTCAACGTCAACGGCGGAGCGATCGCGCTGGGTCATCCGGTGGGCAGCACCGGCAGCCGGCTGATCACCACCGCGCTGCACGAACTGGAACGCACCGGTCAGTCCACGGCGCTGATCACCATGTGCGCGGGCGGGGCGTTGTCGACCGGCACCATCATCGAACGGATCTGAGCTGCTCCCCGACGCCCACCGCATCGCTGCAGCGCAGGCGTACATCGACGCCCTGGTCACCCATCATGGGAATTCAGTGCCTTTCGCCCCGGACTGCACCCGCGTCGAGCAGGGCGTCAAGAACGGTTTCTCGGGAAATCACCTGCGGCGCAGCCTTACTCGCGGGCCACAGTACCGAATCATCGCGGCAGCCACCGCACCCGAGTACACCATCGACGGTGACGAGGTGCGGGCCCGCTACTCGGTGCTGACCAGACTATCGGCGGGCAGTCGTCGCGCCGCGGCAGACGTGGACGAGATCTTCGTCATCCCGCCTTCCGACGGCCTGATCCACCACATCCGGGTTAGATTTCACCCCACCGTCGTCAGGAGCAACGCCGTGCCGAAACCAGCGCCCAAGGGCCTGAACTCACCGCACTCGGACACCATCATCAAGTGGATGTCGCGGGCGAACACCTGGGTCTACAAGAAGACCGACGGCAGGATCGGCGGCAAGTTCCTGCAGGGTGCGCCGGTGGCTCTGCTGACCACGACCGGTCGCAAGACCGGCGAGCCCCGGGTGAGCCCGCTGCTGTACTGGCGGGAAGGCAACCGGATCGTGCTGATCGCATCCAAGGGCGGCGCGGCCGGCAACCCGCTGTGGTACCTCAACCTCAAGGCGAACCCGAAGGTGTCGGTGCAGATCAAGGACGAGGTCCTCAATCTCACCGCCCGGGACGCCACCGAGGAGGAACGGGCGGTCTACTGGCCGAAGATGGCCGCCATGTACACCAGCTTCGACGACTACCAGTCCTGGACCGACCGGGTGATCCCGGTGGTCATCTGCGATCCGTAACCCCGGTCCGCTAAGCCTGGATGCACCGATGCGGTAGCGGTGCGGGGTTGAATCTCGTTGTGGGCCTTGGAGTCGGTTGTGGGTGTGGTTGATCGTCCGATCTCGGTAATCGGGTTGTTCCTGTTGGTCTTTCGGGTCGTGGGCCGGGGGGTGC
>CAIRCP010000025.1 GCA_903877095.1 uncultured Actinomycetes bacterium
CAACAGCCGACACGGCCCGACCAAGGAATAACAGGAAAAGCTGGGCAGACCAGCAGCTACCCGCTGCCCACCACCAAAATCGTGGCAAAAATCAGACTCGACACACCTCACCAGGGTCCGTCCACGGATCGAGGCTAAGGGAGCGGCGTCACCGGGGCCGCGACGCGGCCGTCGTGCCACCATCGAACCTGGATAGTGTCCCGCGTGCGGGAATCGACCCAGGCCCAACGGCCACTCTCCAGAAACCACAGGCCGTCTCGGATCCTTCGGCGCAGGGTGGCGCATTGGAGCCGTCGCGATTTGTATCGTCATCGGAAACGTCGTTGCTTATCCGCAATCTGACAAGTCGCGAAAGAGCAACGGCGGCTGCGGGATTCCCCGCTGATCGTTCGCAGGCGGACCGGCCTGGGATGTATTCGTGGTGGGGTGACGAGGAAGCGTGTGCCGTCTTGGGTGGCGTGATTGGTGTGCAGCTGCCGCCCCTGCTCTACGTGGGGCAGGCTGGAGCGACCCGGTGGCCGTCTGGGACGAGATCGGCGGCAACGCTCGGGTCCAGGATTGGCAGCCAGCACATAAGAGGAAACGCTCGGTCATCGACATTCCGACTCACCATTTCCAGTCTGCTGTCAGACCCACTGTCCCTCCCGCCGGCGACTGGCCGGAAGCTCGATTCAGCGAGCAATCGACGGGTATCGGCTTGGATCGCCGATCACCTGCGGATTGCCATCGCCCCGTTCGATGACCGGGATGCCCTCGGCTACTTGGAGAAACAGGTGATCGCTGAGCTCGATCCGCCGCTGAACTTGGAACATGGCTCACGTTCGGATCTGCGTGACCGAATAACTCAGTGCAGGAAGTACTTCAGCAGATAGGAGTGCAGTCGCGGTCAGGACGCGGTCAGGACGCGGTCAGGTCGCGGTCACGCGGGGATCGTCGGCAGAATCTGAAACCGCGGCAACGCCAGTCGGCAGTCTGGCCAACGATCCTCGTCATAGGGGCAGATGCCCCGCGGATTAGGCAATTTCCCGGTGGTGTGACCCGAACGACAGGCGTTGACCGACTGTAGGTCAGATTGCTATATTAATACTGATGTAAAAGTCAGTCGGTAGGACGTGATGCGCGAGTTAAGCCACTCCTTACTGAGTAACTTCGGAGGAGGAGTCATGGTCTTGCCACTCATCCCGGTGGCGCTCATCGCTGCGGGAGTCATCACCGGCGGTAGCGGCGCGGCGCTCGGGGGTTTAGGCGCGCTGGATTTCAAGCGTGCCGCTGACCGCCGAAGGGCGGCTCAGGAGCAGTACAACGAGCGGCGCAGCCAGGTCGAAACGAGGGTGGTCACCAGCAACGGCCTTCTGAAGGCTTACGGAGAACAGCAGCAGGAGTCGTTAGTCAGCGTCGTTGTCCGCATGCGCGACTTCATGTTGCGCCACGATAAGCAGGTCCGCGAGAGTGAGCGGCTGCTGGTGGACGGCGTTGATGCTGAGTCAAAGCAAGTGCCTGGGCTTGGCCGGTTGGATGTCGACGCGATGGCGCTGGTGGGTGCGGCCCTGGGCTCTGCGGCCACATCGGTAGGCGCAGGTGTCGGAGTCGGAACTCTCGCCGGAGCCGTCGGGTCTGCCAGCACGGGGACGGCAATATCCGCACTGTCGGGAGTGGCCGCTGAGAACGCCCTACTCGCCTGGCTGGGAGGAGGATCCATAGCTTCCGGAGGCGGCGGTATGGCTTTGGGGGGCCTCGCCCTAAACTTCGTCACGCTCGGGCCGGCGCTGCTGGTGGGTGGTTTCGTGGCCAAAGGGCAGGGCGCGAGACAAGTTACCAAGGCCAAAGAGGATGAAGCCAAGCTCTCTGTCGCCACCGAAGAATTGGGCGTCACCGAGGCGCAGTTGACAGCCATCGACAGGCGGGTCGATGAACTGAGTTCCGTACTCGGCAAAATCACGGGGCGTGCGGTTGTGGCTCTCGACGTTCTAGAGTCCGAACCGTTCGAACTGCCGAAACACGCGGAGCACTTTCAGCGAGCCATGAGACTTGTTGTGGCCGTGAGAGATATCGCCGCAGCACCCATCATTGACGATGCCGGTGATCTCACGAAGGAAAGTGTGGATCTCACAGTGAAGTATCAATTGATGGCGGACGACCGTGCCTAATCCGACGACGGTGATGAAGACTGTTCCTATCCCGGCCCTTAATGGGTTGCAGGCGTTGAACGACCTTGTCGGCGCCGCGCGTGAGTGCATCCTGACTCATCAGATTGAGCACACGAAGCGGGCGAAGCTACACGCTTACGAACGAACCGAAGTGGCACGAATCAAGGCTGCTGAACGGATTCTGCGAGAGTATTTCGATCAGGTCTTTCTCGAGCGCCAGGAGAACTTCGAGGCGCTGTTCGCCAGACTTGACCGGGCGCTCGATCAAGGGAACGGCGAAGCGATCAGTGCGGTAGTGCAGGGCATCGTTGACATCGCGCGAACATCGCCGCTCGCAATGCTCGGCGACCTCAGCCAGATCCGCGCCGCGCTCGATGACCGAAGCCATGTATGGGAACTCTAAGCACCAATGTGGTTGCCTGGCGAAGCGATCTGATGGCGCGACGAATGCGTGATGAGGCGTGCCGCCGTGACCAGGCGGCCCACTGCATGGACCCCCATGGCGCGGCGATCAAATGAGTTCGCGCATTGCCGGCGCAGCAATTGGTCACCGATTTGCTCACCAATTCCCCCGGAGCAGGTGAGAAACATGCGACCCAGCGAGACCCCTCGGAAACCCTCAACCCCGCGGACCTGCACAGATAATCATGAAAACTGTTGTGCCACAGAATAATTAAGATCATAAACCAATTTACGAATGACGTTGGGGGTCGCGTTGTTGGTCAGGGATGACGAGCGTCGTCGACGAGAAGGTGCGGTCGGAGATGAGCTGGAGGGGCGCACCGAACATCACCCTGCACCCGGGCGAGGCGAGCCCGACGACGGCGGCCATCTGCAGTGCCCGACCGGGCGCGGCGTCATCGCGACGACGCGCCTCCGTTGGCAAGCCAGCTGCGGTGCCGCAGCGCCGCCTTGCGGGCCTGCTTCGCCAGCGCCCGGTCGGGCAGGTGCTGTCCCAGTGCTTCGAGCACCGCCGGGGTCTCGGGAGCCCGGTGGCGCCAGAAGAACTCCAGCATGGCCTCAGGATCATGGCCGGCGAGGAACTGCTCGCACAACGCGTCCGGAACGTCGATGAGTTCGGACAGGATGTCGACCATTACCGCCGGGGTGACGAATGCCCCGACGGTGTCGGCGTCGGCCAGGCCGCGCTCTAGCAGCCAGATGGCGGCGTGCCCGGCGGCGGTGGTGTCGAGCAGTTGGCGCATGTGTGGTTCGGCCACAGCGGCGTCGAACATGCCCAGCAGGTGCAACCCGACGAGTCGGCCGTGCGCCTCGTCCGCGCCGGTGATCACTGCGGCGATGGCCCCGGCCCGCTCGGACTCCGGCACCGACGGCTGCCATACGGCCAGCATGGCCGAATGCTGTTCTGGCGGAGCTTGATCCATCGCGGCGATCAGGTCGGTCGGATCCGCATCGGTGAGGTCGGCTGCGGTACGCAGCGACAGGCCGGCCTCGGGCAGCAGGTCGGGCAGAGCGTAGCGGCCGAAGGCGGTCAAGGCGACGGTGCCGCCGGTCGAGTACCGCCGACCCCAGTCGGGGACTGACTCCCGGCGGCCGGACCATTCGACTGCCCCGGTCATGTCGAGTATCTCCATGATCCGGCCGATATCCCTGGCCGGCGAGTCGCCGGACAGGTAGTACTCGGCGGCGCGGCCGGTGAACTGGCTGCCCACCACGCTCCTGTTCAGCTCGACGATGTCGTCGAAGTCCGCTTGGGCCTCCGGTGCGAGCAACGCGGCCAGCCAGTGCACGACCCCCTCGTCGAGCAGGTTGTGCAGGTCGTCGTAGAACGACATCCCGGCACCCATCTCGGACAGCACGCCTAACTCGAGAGCCGTCTGGAACAACGCGGTGGCCTGCTCGACGGGCGACTTTTTCGCCCACGCCTTGACCGGTACGAGGCGTTTGTTGACGTGGCGCACTGCCCCCGATTCCAGGGCCAGTTCGACCAGGTAGGTCAGCCGTGACAGCTCCGCAGTAGACCGGGTCGTGAGAGTCTTCTCGCCGATCTTCTCGTCGAGCGCGTCGCCGGTGTCGAGCAGGTCGACCAGGGCACGCCCGTCGGCCAGTTTGAGATTGCCCCTCGCCGTCAGCGCCGCGCCGGTTACGCCGAGATAATCGCGCAACTTCCGCACCTTCTCCGGCAGCACCGCCCGGGCAACCGCGGCCGCCACATCGGCCTCCGGCGGCGGGATGTAGAGGAACGGCAGTTCGATTGCCGCCGGCGGCTCGAAGAACCGGTCGGTGGCGGCCCGGCGCAGGTCCATTGGCAGTGCGTTGTGCTCCTCGACGCGTTGTTGGATCGCGGCCGCCAGCTCCTCCTGGCTCATCCGATCCGCGCCCGCGATGCCGGCGAACAGCGACTTGGCCATGCCGAAGTTGGCCGGGTCGGCCATCCGCACCGTCATGGTGTCGGTCAGACCGATCGCGGTCCGCATCATGGCCCGGGCCCGCTCGGGACCGCCGTCCAGGCGTCCGGTGGCGCCCAGGAAGCACACGAACTCCGCGACCGCTTCGCACACCTCCCATGACTCCTCGGCGGGCATGCTCAGCTTGCGCGGGCACCAGCCGAGCAGGAACTCGCGAAGGTCGTCGTCGTCCAGGTTCGCCAGCGGCGCGGATTCGCGCCAGTCGAGGAACATCTCGGCATGGCTGGCGAAGGCGGCCGTATCCGGTGCGTCGCGCTCGTTGAGCCAGTCGGCGAACTCCTCGATCAATTCAGCCTTCACGTTGTCAGTCTCCCGCACCAACACCCGACGAGCATCACGAAAAGTGCCCGCGAAACACCCTCGGTGCCTCAGATAGGAATGCCCGCGAAATGGTGACGCTCGCCAGGCATGAGGAGTGTGTTGTCGGCGTCGTCGCGTGCGGAGATCACCAGCAAGTTCGCCA
>CAIRCP010000026.1 GCA_903877095.1 uncultured Actinomycetes bacterium
GCACATCACCGAGACGCTGCTGAAGTCGGCCAAAGAGGTCGAGACCAAGGAGCAGATCGCTGCCACCGCCGGCATCTCGGCCGGTGACCAGACCATCGGCGACCTGATCGCCGAGGCCATGGACAAGGTCGGCAACGAGGGCGTCATCACCGTCGAGGAGTCCAACACCTTCGGCCTGCAGCTCGAGCTCACCGAGGGCATGCGCTTCGACAAGGGTTACATCTCCGGGTACTTCGTGACCGATGCCGAGCGTCAGGAAGCGGTCCTGGAGGATCCCTACATCCTGCTGGTCTCCTCGAAGGTCTCGACCGTCAAGGATCTGCTGCCCCTGCTGGAGAAGGTCATCCAGTCCGGCAAGCCGCTGCTGATCATCGCCGAGGACGTCGAGGGCGAGGCGCTGTCCACCCTGGTCGTCAACAAGATCCGCGGCACCTTCAAGTCCGTCGCCGTCAAGGCCCCGGGCTTCGGTGACCGCCGCAAGGCGATGCTGCAGGACATGGCCATCCTCACCGGTGGTCAGGTCGTCAGCGAGGAGGTGGGCCTCTCCCTGGAGACCGCCGACGTCTCGCTGCTCGGTCAGGCCCGCAAGATCGTCGTCACCAAGGACGAGACCACCATCGTCGAGGGCGCCGGTGACCCGGATGCCATCGCCGGCCGGGTGGCTCAGATCCGCGCCGAGATCGAGAACAGCGACTCCGACTACGACCGCGAGAAGCTGCAGGAGCGCCTGGCCAAGCTGGCCGGCGGTGTTGCGGTGATCAAGGCCGGAGCTGCCACCGAGGTGGAGCTCAAGGAGCGCAAGCACCGCATCGAGGACGCGGTGCGCAACGCCAAGGCCGCTGTTGAGGAGGGCATCGTCGCCGGTGGCGGCGTGGCTCTGCTGCAGGCGGCCCCGGCGCTCGACGAGCTGCACCTGACGGGTGACGAGGCCACCGGTGCCAACATCGTGCGCGTCGCGCTCGAAGCCCCGCTGAAGCAGATCGCCTTCAACGCCGGCCTGGAGCCGGGCGTCGTCGCCGAGAAGGTGCGCAACTCGGCCACCGGTGTCGGCCTCAACGCCGCCACCAACGAGTACGAGGACCTGCTCAAGGCCGGCGTCGCCGACCCGGTCAAGGTCACCCGCTCGGCGCTGCAGAACGCGGCGTCCATCGCGGCGCTGTTCCTGACCACCGAGGTCGTCGTCGCCGACAAGCCGGAGAAGGCCACCGCACCCGCGGGCGACCCGACCGGTGGCATGGGCGGCATGGACTTCTAAGTCCGCTCAACGAAAAAGCCCGGCTCGCTTTGCGAGCCGGGCTTTCTCGTCTGTCGCGACAGTGGGCGTTGCGGTCCTGCACAATCGAGTCGAAATGTGTCCGTAGGGCCCACTCTCGGCGGCGATCGGCCCCGGATCACGACGTCATAACTGACGAATGTCGGGTCACGTCGCGCATGACCGGCGGGCGTAGCGTCGAAAACATGCCCGAATCCCCCGATGCCGCAGCAGCCCGCGAAGTGTTGCGCGACGCGTTCACCCGGCTGATCGAGCACGCCGACGCCCTGACCGACGACCTCACCGACGAGATGTCGTTCTTCCGTCCTACCCCCGAGGCCAACAGCATCTGCTGGCTGGTCTGGCACAGCGCCCGGGTCCAGGATGCGCAACTGGCCCAGATCGCCGGGGTGGAACAGGTGTGGCTCGGCGGCGGGTGGGTGGATCGCTTTGCCCTGGATCTGCCGCGTGACGCTCACGGCTACGGCCACACGCCTGAGGAGGTCGGCGAGGTGCGGGCTCCCGCCGAGTTGCTGGCCGGCTACTACCACGCGGTGCATCGGATGACGCTGGCGTACCTCGCTGGTCTGACCACCGACGAACTCGCCCGCGTCGTCGACGAGAACTGGAATCCCCCGGTTACCGCGAGCGTGCGACTGGTCAGCATCATTGACGACTGCGCGCAGCACCTGGGCCAGGCGGCCTACGTTCGAGGGATCGCACGCTGATCTTGAACGGTGGGATCGACAGGGCACTCGTGGGATGGCCGTTCGTCGGCCTGCCGTTGATGGTGCTGCTCGGCATGGATGTTCGCGACGGAGCCACACCCGTGGACGCGTGGATGCAGCAGGCCCGCGGCGGCCCGCTGGGATCGCTGCTGTTCTTCACCGACTACCGCACCGCCCAGACGCTGCTGGCGGCGACGGTGGCGGTGGCTCTATTCCGCAAACTGTGGCTGCTGGTGCCGTTGGCGCTCGCGACCCCGGCAACCGGCCTGCTGTCGGCGGAGGCGCTCAAACCGCTCTTCGGCCGGTTCAAGGGCGAAGCCCTCGCTTACCCGAGCGGACACACCACGGTGATGGTGGTGGCCCTGGGGATGCTGATCCTCGCAGCCGGGGCGCGACGCTGGTTGGTCTGGGCCGCAATCGTTTTCGCCGCACTGGGCATTCTCGGCCAGTCCGTGACGTATCACTACCTCACCGACGCGGTGGGCGCGGTGCTGCTGGGTACGTCGCTGGTATGCATCGCCGCCGTTGCGCTGAGGTGGATCCGGCGGCGCGGCCGGGCGTGGATGCGCCTGAGGCTGTGAGACCGGGCGTCACCGGATACGCCAGTCGGCGGAACGTCGAAGATCAGGTGGCGGGGTCGGCCGCCGAAATACCCAGCACGCCGTGCAGAAACGAAAACGCCAGTGCCGATTTGAACGCCGTCTGCGCGTTATTCGCCGCGCCCGCGTGGCCGCCAACGATGTTCTCGTAGTAGATGACCTCATGTCCAGCGGCCTCCAAGGCCGCGGTCATCTTGCGGGCGTGGCCCGGGTGCACCCGGTCGTCGCGCGTCGAGGTGGTGATCAGCACCGGCGGGTAACGCTTCTGGGAACTGATGTTCTGGTACGGCGAGTACTGCGAGATGAACGACCAGTCTCCCGCGTCATCCGGATCGCCGTACTCGGCCACCCAGGACGCCCCGGCCAACAGCAGATGGAATCGCTTCATGTCCAGCAGCGGAACCTGACACACCAACGCCCCGAACAGTTCCGGGTACCTGGTCAGCATGATCCCCATCAGGAGGCCGCCGTTGCTGCCGCCCTGGGCGCCCAACTGCGCGGGCGTGGTGATACCGCGGGCGACGAGATCGCCTGCCACCGCAGCGAAGTCCTCGGCGACCTTGTGCCGGCCCTGCCGCATCGCCTGGGTGTGCCAGCCCGGCCCGTATTCGCCGCCACCGCGGATGTTGGCCAGCACGTAGGTGCCGCCACGGGACAGCCACAGTCGCCCGAGCACCCCCCCGTAGCCGGGGGTCTGGGCGACCTCGAATCCGCCGTAGCCGCTGAGCAGGGTCGGCGCCGGTCCCGAATCCGGCTTTCCGACAACGAAATACGGCACCTGTGTTCCGTCCTCGGAGGTGGCGAAGTGCTGCGCCACCGCCAGCCCGGATGCGTCGAAGAACGCCGGTGCCTGCTTGATGGCCTCCAGTTCGCCGCCGACGCTCCCGTGCAGCAGGGTCGACGGCGTCAGGAATCCGCTGGAATCCAGAAAGATCTCGTCCCCGGTGTCCTCGATGGCGACGACGACGGTGTTGGTGCCGCTCTCGATGCCGGCCAGCGGGGTCCGGGTCCACGAACCGGGGGTGACGATCTCGACCCGGCTCGCGACGTCGGCCAGGGTCACCATCACCAGTCGGTCGAGTGTCCACGAGTACTGGTGCAGGCAGGTGTTCGCGTCCGGCGCGAACACCACGCTCAATTCCGCTGTGCCGTCGAGGAACTGCTCGTAGTTCGCAGCCAGCAGCGAGCCGGCGGTGTAGTCGGCGGTGCCGGTGTGCCAGTCGGTGCGCAACTCGATCAGCAGCCAGTCGCGGTGCACCGACACGGTGGCGTCGGTCGGTGCGTCGATCCGGACCAGTTCCCCACCCGTCGGCTCGGCCGACGGCGACCGGTCGGAGCGCAACTGGTAGGTCTCGTCGTTGAAAAAGTCGATGGCCCGAGAGATCAGCGTCCGCTCATAGCCGGGTGTGCGGTCCACCCCGGCGCTGACCAAGACGTCGCTGGCTGCGCCGGTGAACAGCGTCTCGGCGTCGGTCAGCGACTGGCCGCGGCGCCACCGCTTCGCGATCCGCGGATATCCCGACTCGGTCAGCGAGTCGGGGCCGAAATCCGTGCCCACCAGCACGGTGTCGTGGTCCTCCCAGGCGATCCGCGACTTGGCCTCCGGAAGCTCGAAACCGTCGGCAACGAAAGCCCCTGTCCGCATATCGAATTCACGGACGATGCTGGCGTCCGAACCGCCGCGGGACAGTGAGATCAAGGCCAGTGTGTGGTCGGGCTCGATGACGTCCGCGCCGGCCCAGACCCAATTCTCGCCGTCGGCTCGGGCCAGTTCGTCGACGTCGATGACGACGTCCCAGGCCGGATTATCGGTGCGGTAGCTGTCCAAGGTGGTGCGACGCCACAGACCCCGCGGATTGGCGGCGTCGCGCCAGAAGTTGTAGAGGTAGTCGCCCCGGCGGCGCACGTAGGGGATGCGGGTGTCGGTATCGAGGACCTCCAGTGCCTCGGCGCGCATGCGCTGAAAGTCGTCGTCGTCGAACCTGGCGACGGTGGCGTCGTTACGTTCGCGTACCCACGCAAGGGCATCCTCGCCGTCGATGTTCTCCAGCCACAGGTACGGGTCTTGCGCCATGCCGCCATTCTCGTCGTCGCGATAGGGTCAGCGCATCGTCCCATGACGACGACAGGTACGACGGCAGGACGTGTCCCCCAGATGAGCACCGACGACAGCCCCCCGCGCGTGCAGATCACCGCTGCTGCAGCGGCGTTGCTGGACAGCTTGCGGAAAAAGCACGGCCCGGTGATGTTCCACCAGTCCGGCGGCTGCTGCGACGGCTCGTCACCGATGTGCTACCCCGACGGCGAGTTCATCGTGGGAGATCGCGATGTGCTGTTGGGCGTGCTACTCGGAGCGCCGGTGTGGATTTCCGGTTCCCAGTTCGGCGCCTGGAAGCACACCCAACTGACGATCGACGTGGTGCCCGGCCGGGGAGGCGGCTTCAGCCTGGAAGCCCCCGAGGGAGTGCGCTTCCTCAGCCGGGGCCGGGCGTTCACTGCGGCCGAACTCGAATCGCTGGAAGCCGATCCGCCGCTGACCGGGTCCGACTACGAGCGCGGCCGGCGCCCCCGCGATCGCAGTGACGCGGTCGTCGCCTCAAACAGAGGAGACGCCGGCGAGGCGTGCCGGATACCCGATCGGTAACGATCGCGGCGCGCCGACGACGGTCCCGGGCAGATCCGCCGCACGCCCGTATCGTCCTAACGGTGATACCCCTGCCACGGGCATGGTTGCTCACCAGCGCACTGCTTCTGGGCTGCGTCGCGGGGCAGATCTCCGCGGTCGTCGCAAAGCTGATCGTCCATGCGACCATCCGCCCAGATGTCGTTGTTGCGCTGGTCATCGGGATCCCGAGCGTGATCGGCATGCTCATGGTCTTCGCCTCCGGCCGTCGCTGGGGCACCGCCCTGGGTGCGTTCATCATCGCGGTGGGTCCGGGCTGGCTGTCGGTGCTGCTGCTGCTTCAGGTGGTCTCCGGTGACTGATACCGCTGCCCCCATCACCGAACCGCATCTCACGCCGATGTTCGCCACCGGTGTGCAACCGGTGCTCGCCCCGAACACCGAACCCCATCCGTCGCCCATTTTCGACACCGGACCTCATCCGGAACCGTTGCGCGCCAACGAGTCCGAGGCCGCCGAACCGGAGTCACCGGAATGGGATTCCGATGAATGGGAGGCGGCCGGGATGCTCGATGCCGACGAGCCGCCGCCGCGGCTGGAGTACGAGCGGGCCCCCTTGTGGGACGCCGGGTCCCCGGAATCCACACCGGAACTCGCCAAGATCGCCCGTGTTCTTGAGGCCGCGGCCGACGCCGACCTCGAACCGCCACCGCCGCCCGCGACGGCCCCGCGGGCGTTCAGCGAGCTGGAGAACATCGACACCGACGCGTTCCGCCGATCGGTTACCGGCCATCTGGAGCCGGTGGTGGTTCCGCCGGCGCAACCCGTCCTCGTTCCCGGCGCCTATCAGTTCGTCAAGCGCTGGAAGTTCGCGCTGATCGCCGTCGGGGTATGGCTAGTCGCGTCGGCCGCCGGCGCGGGCTTCTACTTCTGGTGGTACACCGCATTGGACAAGACGCTGCCGGTGTTCGGGATCCTGCTCTACCTGGTGGCCTGCATGGTGGCCAGCCTGCTGGTCTCGATGGTGCCCAACCGCCCGCAGGTGACCGCGCTGGCGATCGCGCTGATGTCGGCGCCCCTGGCGTCGACGGCTGCAGCCGCCATGCTGCACGGCGCCTACTACTTCGAATGGATCACCCGCCCGACGATCGGCTGATGCTGGTGGTGGCGTCCGGGGCCGGGTCGGCCCCGGACGCAGTTACACCAGATCAATCGCCGGCTAGTTCCCGGTGACGACGTTGCCGGGCAGCGCCGTCGGCGCGCGCTTGGCTGTGACCTGCGGGCTGAACGAGTTGCCGCTGTGGCCGGGAGTGATCGGCGAGACGGCCTTCTCCGTCGGCGATGGGGCGGCCGACGAACTCGGGGCGACATCGGATTGGCTCGTCTTTTCGGGTTCGGTCTTGGTGGCCGAACTGCAGCCGGCCAATACGCCGCCGGCGACGGCCAGGCCGCCGAGCAGTGCAACGCCTCGCGTGAACCACTTCGATGACATGACATTTCCTTTCGTGAGCAGGTGCGCTCCACATTTCTAGCCGGGCTCGGCTCCGCGCACCATCGGGTGATCGGCGTCGTCTGATCGGTGGATGGCGCAGTCGCCCCTTGACAGCCCCAGGTGACTTTGACGGCCCCAGGTGACAATGATGCCTGTGCTGTGGATTTACGACCTCTCCGAGCCGGTCTTCGGTCTGATCTGCTGCGGCACCTTCTTCCTGGTGGGTGTTGCGGGCTACTTTCTGACCAGACCGCTCGTCCGGGCCATCATGGGCCCCGGGGGCGGACACCACCAGGGTGTCGAGGCGGTCATCGGCGCGGTCACGCTGCTCTACGGGCTGATTCTGACCTTGATCGCGGTCGCCGCATGGCAGGAATTCGTCGCCGCTCAGAACACGGTGACGCAGGAGGCGGCGACGCTGCGCAGCATCTACAGCGATGTCGACTCCTACCCCGAGCCCGACCGCGACGTCCTCACCGCCGAACTCCGCGCGTACACCAAAGCGGTGATCGACGAGGAGTGGCCGATGCAGCAGCGCGGAATCAGCCCGACGGCCGCGCTGGACAAACTCGATGCGTTCGAGAGGTCACTGTTCGCTTTCGAGCCCACGACCGAGCGGGCCAAACTCGTCAACGCCTCGGCGATCAGCGACTTCGGCAGCATGGTCAAACTGCGTGCCACCCGGATGAACACCGCGACCACCGGCATTCCGGCGACGCTGTGGGCCACCCTGCTGACCGGGGCGCTCCTGACCACGCTCAGCACCTACTTCCTGCAGATCGAGCGGGTGCGCGCCCAACTGGCGATGACGGGCTTCGTCACGCTGCTCATCGCGGTGGTGGTTTTCATGACGGCCGTGGTCGACTACCCGTTCCGCGGCACCCGCGGCATGAGCATCACACCGGGGGCCTTCGAACTCGTCTACCAGCTGAACATGCGGCCGGCGGTGCACTGACCCGTTTGCCCGTCCGCGCGGGCCGCTCGCGGCTAGGGTAGGCCCCGTGACTCACTATGACGTCGTCGTCCTCGGTGCCGGCCCCGGCGGATACGTCGCGGCCATCCGCAGCGCGCAGTTGGGCCTGAACACGGCCATCATCGAACCCAAGTACTGGGGCGGGGTCTGCCTCAACGTCGGTTGTATTCCGTCCAAGGCGTTGCTGCGCAACGCGGAATTGACCCACATCGTCACCAAGGAAGCCGCCGCGTTCGGCTTCAGCGGGCAGATGACCGCCGATTTCGGGGCCGCATTCGACCGCAGCCGCAAGGTCGCCGACGGCCGGGTGGCCGGCGTGCACTTCCTGATGAAGAAGAACAAGATCACCGAGATCAACGGGTACGGCCGGTTCACCGACGCCGGCACGATCGTCGTCGACCTGAACGACGGCGGCACCGAAACCGTCACCTTCGGCAACGCGATCATCGCCACCGGCAGCAGCACCCGGCTGATCCCCGGCACCTCGCTGTCGAAGAACGTCGTCACTTACGAGGAGCAGATCCTCGACCGCGACCTGCCGCGCTCCATCGTCATCGCCGGCGCCGGCGCCATCGGCATGGAGTTCGCCTACGTCATGACCAACTACGGCGTCGACGTGACGATCGTCGAGTTCCTGCCGCGGGCCCTGCCCAACGAGGACGCCGAGGTCTCCAAGGAGATCGAGAAGCAGTACAAGAAACTCGGTGTGAAGATCCTCACCGGCACCAAGGTGGAGTCGATCACCGATGACGGTTCGACGGTCACCGTGGTGGTGAGCAAGGACGGCGCGAGCCAGGAACTCAAGGCCGACAAGGTGATGCAGGCGATCGGGTTCGCGCCGAACGTGTCGGGCTACGGCCTGGAGACCACCGGCGTAGCGCTCACCGACCGCGGCGCGATCGCGATCGACGATTACATGCGCACCAACGTGCCGAACATCTACGCCATCGGCGACGTCACCGCCAAGTTGCAGTTGGCCCACGTTGCCGAGGCGATGGCGGTCGTGGCAGCCGAAACGATCGGCGGTGCCGAGACGATGACCCTCGGCGATTACCGGATGATGCCGCGGGCCACCTTCTGCCAGCCGCAGGTCGCCAGTTTCGGACTCACCGAGGAGCAGGCCCGCGCCGAAGGCTATGACGTCAAGGTCGCCAAGTTCCCGTTCAGCGCCAACGGGAAAGCACACGGGCTGGCCGTTCCGACCGGCTTCGTCAAGGTGCTCGCCGACGCCAAGTACGGCGAACTGCTCGGCGCCCACTTGATCGGCCCGGACGTCTCCGAGTTGGTCTCCGAGCTGACCCTGGCCCAGAAGTGGGATCTGACGGTCAGTGAATTGGCCCGTAACGTCCACATCCACCCGACGCTGTCCGAAGCGCTGCAGGAATGCTTCCACGGCCTCGCCGGCCACATGATCAACTTTTGAGCCAGGCAGACGCCGGCACGGTTCGGTCGGCGATCGTCGCCGGACTCGGTGGTCTGGTACTCGGGCACATCCTGTGGCTGGTCGCCATCTCGCTGGCCATCGGATCGCCGTCGAGCAGCACCGTGGTGCTGCTCATCGCCGCGCTGGCGCTCCTGGCCGGGGCGGGGGTCTGGTACCTGGCCTGGCAGCGCTACCAGCGTCAGGAAGTGGTGTGGGCGGCCTTCCTGGCCGGCCTGCCGGTGTCGCCGGTGATCTTCACGATCGTCGTCCTCGGGGTGACGTACCTCTAGGCCTAACGGTCAGTCCGGAAAGTCCATCGGCACGCGCAGGGTGGCGAGGATTCCGGCAATCGTGTCGTAATGGCCTGCCAGGGCGCAGAATTCGATGATCTGTTCGCGATCCAGATGCGACGAGAGCGCCGTATAAGTCTCATTCGACAGATTGCGGTCGAAGGTGAATTCGTCGACGGCGCGCAACAGCGCCCGCTGCCTGCTGGTCAGCCCTTCGGCGTCGGGGCCTTCGAAGATCTTCGCCTGCAGGGCATCATCGACCCCGCGGGAGCGAGCCAACCGGCGGTGCTGTTGCAACTCGTATTCCGAGCCGCGTAGGTGGCCCACCCGCAGGATCACCAGTTCGGTCTCGGTCTTGGGCAGCTTGCCTTTGTTCAGCAGTTGCCCGGCGTACGGCAGGAACGTCAGGAACAGCATCTTGTGCTGGCCGAGGACCTCGAAGAGGTGCATATGCGGGGCGCGGACCTGCCGGGCCGCGATCCTGGAGATGACGTAGTTGACCAAGCCGAGTTCCCGGCGTCCGCCGGGTGGGATGCGGGCGATCTCGCTCATGGGGTTTCCTTCACAAGATAGGGCGACACCGTGCTTCGGTGCTCGTCGATGTCCAGCGCGCGGCCCAGGGCGGGGAACGCCCGCTGTGGGCAGTTGTCACGTTCGCAGACCCGGCATCCCGAGCCGATGGGCGTGGCGTTGTCCGAGGACAGATCGAGCCCACGCGAGTAGACGAGCCGATTAGCATGGCGCACTTCGCATCCCAGCCCGATCGCGAACGTCTTGCCCGGCTGTCCGTACCGGTGCGCGCGGCGTTCCACCGTGCGGGCGACCCACATGTAATTGCGGCCGTCCGGCATCTGGGCGATCTGAACCAGGAGCTTCCCCGGGTTGGCGAACGTCTCGTAGACGTTCCACAGCGGGCACGTCCCGCCCGTCGATGAAAAGTGAAAACCTGTGGCGGACTGACGTTTTGACATGTTGCCCGCTCGGTCCACCCGCACGAACGAGAACGGCACGCCGCGCATCGACGGCCGCTGCAACGTCGACAGCCGGTGGCAGACGGTCTCGTAACTCACCTGATAGAACGCCGACAGCCGCTCGATGTCGTACGCGAAGTTCTCGCTGACGTCGTGGAACTGCCTGTAGGGCAACACCGTTGCGGCGGCGAAGTAGTTCGCCAGCCCCAGCCGGGCCAGTCGGCGGGATTCGTCGCTGGTGAATTTACCTTCAGTCACCATCGAGTCGATCAGGTCGCCGACCTCCAGGAAGGCCAGTTCCGCAGCCATCTTGAAGGTGCGCTGACCCGCCGAGAGCTGGGCGGAAATCTCCAGGGTCTTGGTGGCGGGACGGTAGCGGTGCAGGACGGTGTCGCCGAGGTCGATGCGCCGAACGATCCTGACCCCGTGCACCTCGGTGAGCCGCCGGTACAGATCGCTGCGCAACTCACCGCCGTGCATCCGCACCCGCGCGGTGAGATCCTCAGCGGCGGAATCGAGTTCGTGCAGGTAGTTCTGACGCTGGTAGAAGTAGTCGCGCACCTCTTCGTGCGGCATCGTGATGGAGCCGCTTCCGCTGCCGTCGTTGAATCGGTCCTCGGTGGCCACCGCCAGTTGAGCAGAGGTGAGCCGGTAGCGTCGGTGCAGGTTGACCATCGCCCGGGCGATCGCCGGGTGGGTGGCGACCATGTCGGCCACTTCGGCGGGGTCGACATCGGCGTCGAGGTCGCGGTCGTACATCACCTCGCGCAGTTCGGCGACCAACCGGGTGTCGTCCTGGGCGGCGAAGAACGTCGCATCGACGCCGAACACCTCGGTGATCCGCAGTAGCACCGCCACCGTCAGCGGCCTGACGTCGTGCTCGATCTGGTTGAGGTAACTCGGCGAGATCTCCAGAGTCTGCGCCAGCGCGGCCTGGCTGAACCCGCGTTCGCTTCGTAGCTGGCGCACCCGCGAGCCGACGAAGGTCTTCGGCATTCCGCCAGCGTACCGGCGCGCCTAAACGACACCGGCGGTGTCATCCAACAGGCCGTTTGGCATGATCCGGACTTATGGGGATGATCACGACGGATACCGGTCTGGCCAAAGTGTTGATGCCGGTTCCCGATCCGCACCCGGATGTCTTCGACCGTCAGTGGCCACTGCGCCCGGCTGACGTCGACCGGCTCGGCCGGTTGCGTATGGATGCAGCCACCAGGCACATCATGGATATGGGTCAGGATCATCTGCGCGAGATGGGACACAACGACACCCATCCGTTGTGGATCGTGCGCCGCACGATGGTCGACATGATCGCCCCCATCGAGTTTCAGGACATGCTGCGGCTGCGCCGCTGGTGTTCGGGGGCGTCCAACAGGTGGTGCGAGATGCGGGTGCGTATCGACGGCCGCAAAGGCGGGCGGATCGAGACCGAGGCCTTCTGGATCAATTTCAACCGGGACACTCAGACGCCGGCCCGCATCGCCGATGACTTCATGGAAGACCTGCTCAAGACCACCGGCGTCAACCGGCTGCGATGGAAGTCCTACCTCAAGGCGGGGACGCGGGAGGACGCCGAGGAGGTCCGCGAATTCCCGATCCGGGTCAGCGATATCGACCTCTTCGACCATGTCAACAACTCGGTGTACTGGAAGGCCGTGGAGGAGTTCCTCGCTCCGCATCCCGAACTGACCAATGCTCCGCTGCGGGTCACCATCGAGCACGACGCCGCTGTCGCCTACGGCGAGAAACTGGAAATCCTCTCGCACGTCTACCCGCCGGGTTCGACCGACAAATTCGGCCCCGAACTGACCGACCGCACCGTGAGAACGCTCACATATGCCGTCGGAGACGACGTCAAGGCTGTCGCCGCGATCTTCCCGCTGTAGCGGCGCCGTCCTCGGTCGCTGACTGTGAATGACCTGCGCAATCAAGTTACCGATGGGTAACTAAGCCCGCCGATTTCCCGCCGCTTCGCAATATTCGCAATGTGCGATGACGTTTTTGCCAACAATTGGCAAGCGTCCACCGTTTTGACCTGCGGATATCGGATGTGAAAGCCTTTTGTTAGCACAGCAGCTAAGGGGCCGTGGGATTTCGCCGGGCCGCCTGTCGTCGATTCGAAGGAGAGTCCACATGTCCGTGTCCAACGTCGGCAAGCCCAAGAGCGCCGCTGAAATTCAGCGCGACTGGGACACCAATCCACGGTGGAAGGGCATCAACCGGACGTACACCGCCGATGCCGTGGTCGCCCTGCAGGGCAGCGTCGTCGAGGAGCACACTCTGGCCCGCCGTGGCGCGGAGATCCTCTGGGACCAGGTCAACAACATGGAGTTCGTCAACGCCCTCGGTGCGCTGACCGGCAACATGGCCGTCCAGCAGGTTCGCGGTGGCCTGAAGGCCATCTACCTGTCGGGGTGGCAGGTCGCCGGCGACGCCAACCTGTCCGGCCACACCTACCCGGACCAGAGCCTGTACCCGGCCAACTCGGTGCCGCAGGTGGTGCGCCGGATCAACAACGCGCTGCTGCGCGCTGACGAGATCGCCAAGGTCGAGGGCGACACTTCCATCAACAACTGGCTGGTGCCGATCGTCGCCGACGGCGAGGCCGGCTTCGGTGGCGCGCTGAACGTCTACGAACTGCAGAAGGCGATGATCGCCGCCGGTGTCGGCGGTTCGCACTGGGAGGACCAGCTGGCCTCGGAGAAGAAGTGCGGCCACCTCGGCGGGAAGGTGCTGATCCCGACCCAGCAGCACATCCGCACTTTGACCTCTGCCCGGCTCGCAGCGGACGTCGCTGACGTTCCCACCGTCGTGATCGCCCGCACCGACGCCGAAGCGGCCACCCTGATCACCTCCGACGTCGACGACCGCGACAAGCCGTTCGTCACCGGCGAGCGCACCTCGGAGGGCTTCTACCACATCAAGAACGGCCTCGAGCCGTGCATCGCCCGCGCGAAGGCCTACGCGCCGTACTCGGATCTGATCTGGATGGAGACCGGCACGCCGGATCTGGAGCTGGCGAAGAAGTTCGCCGAGGGCGTCAAGGCCGAGTTCCCGGATCAGCTGCTGGCGTACAACTGCTCGCCGTCGTTCAACTGGAAGCAGCACCTCGACGACGCCACGATCGCCAAGTTCCAAAAGGAGCTCGGCGCCATGGGTTTCAAGTTCCAGTTCATCACGCTGGCCGGCTTCCACGCGCTGAACTACTCGATGTTCGATCTGGCCTACGGCTACGCCCGCAACCAGATGACCGCCTACGTCGAGCTGCAGGAGCGGGAGTTCGCCGCCGAGGAGCGCGGCTACACCGCGACCAAGCACCAGCGTGAGGTCGGCGCCGGTTACTTCGACCGGATCGCCACCACCGTCGACCCGAATTCGTCGACCACCGCGCTGGCGGGGTCGACCGAAGAGGGTCAGTTCCACTAGGACGTTGAGGGCCCCGCCCGGTTCGCCGGGCGGGGCCCTGTCATATCCACAACATCTGGGAGTCAACGTGACTGCAAATCCGACTGGGCCGGCCATCGAGCGAGTCGGGGTTATCGGCGCCGGGCAGATGGGCGGCGGTATCGCCGAAGTGTGCGCGCGGGCCGGCGTCGACGTGATGGTCTTCGAGACCACCGAGGCGCTGGTCACTGCAGGCCGCAACCGCATCTCCAAGTCACTGGAGCGCGGGGTCAGCGCCGGGAAGATCACCGAACGCGAGCGGGATGCCGCTCTGGATAGGCTGCGGTTCACCACCACGCTGGCCGACCTGGCCGACCGGCAGCTGGTCATCGAGGCGGTGATCGAGGACGACACCGTCAAGGCCGCGATCTTCGGCCAACTCGACGAGATCATCACCGATCCGGACGCGGTACTGGCGTCGAACACCTCCAGCATCCCGATCATGAAGATCGCGGCGGCCACCAAGAACCCGACGCGGGTGCTGGGTCTGCACTTCTTCAACCCGGTCCCGGTGCTGCCGCTGGTCGAGTTGGTCACCACCCTGGAGACCAGCGAGGCTGCCGCAGCCCGGACCGAGCAATTCGCCGGATCGGTGCTGGGAAAGCAGGTCGTTCGGTGCACCGACCGGTCCGGATTCGTGGTCAACTTCCTGCTGGTGCCGTACCTACTGTCCGCGATCCGGATGGTGGAGGGTGGCGTCGCCACCATCGAGGACGTCGACAAGGCGGTCGTCGCCGGGCTGTCGCACCCGATGGGACCGTTGCGGTTGTCCGACCTCATCGGTCTGGACACCCTCAAGCTCATCGCCGACAAAATGTTCGACGAATTCAAGGAGACGCATTACGCGCCGCCGCCTCTGTTGTTGCGGATGGTGGAGGCGGGACGGCTGGGTAAGAAGTCCGGTCAGGGTTTCTACAGCTACCGGTAGGGCGTCGTCGAGCCACCTCACCGCAATGTGCATCTGTGGCTGCGTGTGGGCTAGGCTGACCCGCGATAAACCTGCGGGTTTCGGTCGGGGTATGAACCCCGAAGGGGGGGGCTAACTGCCTGACCGCGGGCCGTTATGAGAATTCTGAAGGGTAGCGCTAGATGGCCAACGTCGAATCGGACCTGACTCCGTACTACGAGGAGTCGCAGTCGATTTACGACGTCTCCAATGAATTCTTCGCGCTGTGGCTGGGTCCCACCATGGGCTACACCTGCGGCTACTACGAGCGCGACGACATGAATCTCGAGGAGTCCCAGAACGCCAAGTTCGACCTGGCGCTGGGCAAGCTCAACCTCGAGCCCGGCATGACTCTGCTCGATGTCGGTTGCGGGTGGGGTGGTTGCCTGGAGCGCGCGGTGCAGAACTACGACGTCAACGTCATCGGCATCACCCTCAGCAAAGCGCAGTCGGAATACGCGCGGGCGCGGCTGGCCAAACTGGACACCGACCGCAAGATCGAGATCCGGATGCAGGGCTGGGAGGAGTTCGACGAGCCCGTCGACCGGATCGTCAGCATCGGCGCGTTCGAGGCCTTCAAGTCGGAGCGCTATCCGCTCTTCTTCGAGAAGGCGTACAACATTCTGCCCAGCGACGGCCGGATGCTGCTGCACACCATCCTGGCCCACACCCAGAAGTTCTTCCGCGACAACGGGATCAAGCTCACCATCAGCGACCTGAAGTTCATGCGGTTCATCGGCACCGAGATCTTCCCCGGCGGCCAACTCCCCGCGGTCGAAGACATCGAAAAGCTGGCCGCCGACGCCGGTTTCACCCTTGAGCGGGTGCACCTGCTGCAGCAGCACTACGCGCGCACGCTCGACATGTGGGCGGCCAACCTCGAAGCCAAGCACGACGAGGCGGTTGCTCTCATGGACCAGGCCACCTACGACAAGTACATGAAGTACCTGACCGGCTGTGCCGACTTCTTCCGCCGCGGCGTCACGAACATCGGGCAGTTCACCCTGGTCAAGGGCGGCTAGCGGGGGCGGGCTGAGCCCTTACGGGCACAGCCCCGCACCGTGCGGGTCGTCTATAGCGCGGCGACGCGCGCGCGCTCGGCTTCCAGGTCGAAGTCCGCGGGCGGCCAGGACAGGTTCATCGCCGTCAGCGCTTCGATCAGCAGTTCGTTGACCGCCATCCGCGCGTACCACTTCTTGTCGCACGGCAGGATGAACCACGGTGCGTGGTCGGTCGAGGTCCGCTCCAGCATGACCTGGTAGGCCTCCTGGTACTTCGGCCACAACGCCCGTTCGTCGAGGTCACCCGGGTTGTACTTCCAGAACTTGTCCGGCCGCTGCAGGCGTTCGGTCAGCCGTGCCTTCTGCTCGTCGAGGGAGACGAACATGGCGACCTTGACGATCGAGGTCCCCGCTTCGACCAGTTCTTGCTCGAAAGTGTTGATCTCGTCGTAGCGGCCTTCGAGCTCGTCTGAGGGCACCAGTTCGTGCACCCGAACCACCAGCACGTCCTCGTAGTGCGACCGGTCGAAGACGCCGATGTGGCCGGCGGGCGGCAGGGACTTGTTGATCCGCCACAGGAAGTGGTGCGACCGCTCCTCCGGGGTCGGTTTGCCGAAGCTGTGGTAGTCGATGCCCATGGGATTGCCCGCGGCCACCACATGGGTGACGATGCCGCCCTTGCCGGCGGTGTCCATCCCCTGCAGCACCAGCAGCACCGAGCGGTGGTCGCCCTCGCGTGCGTTGGCGTAGAGCATCTCCTGCAGTTCGGCGAAGTGTGCTTCCCGGTCGAGGGTGATCTTTTCAGCGTCCTTGCGCTTGCCCTTGAACCCGGGTGAGGAGTCGGTGTCGATCTCGCTGACCTTGGCACCAGATCGGAAGCGCAGCGCCTCGGACGGTGTGTGGGTCCACAACTCTTTTGCCATAGGGCAAGAGACTAGAGATTACGGTGCCGCCGCGGGCGCGATTGACGCCGGTAGACGCGGCGCGGGATGTGGCTGGGCGTTGAAGGCCTCCAGCGAACCGCCCGCTTCGACGATGCCGCACAGCGCGTTCCAGCACAGCATCGTCAGGTAGTCGATCAACTCCGCACTCGTCATGCGCGGGTTGGACATCCAGGAGTGGGTGGCCAGTTGGACGCCGCCGACGATCAGATACGCCCACGGCTCGACCCCGCGAGTGTCCATCCCGGCTTGTCTCATCCGCTGGCGCAACATGACCGCCAGCATCCGGGCGATGATGCGTTCGGAGTCGGCGACCACCTTGTTCTTGCTGGCCGAGCTGTTGGCCATGACGAACCGGTATGGCTCGGGTTCGGCCGCGACGGTGTCGACGTAGACCCGGATGATCTCGCGGGTCTGGGCTAACCCGTCCAGCCCCGAGGACAGCGCGGCGGCCATGTTGGGAATCAGCGTGGTCTGGGTGAAGCGCATCATGACCGCGGTGGTGAGGTCGTTCTTGTCGACGAAGTACCGGTACAGCACGGTCTTGGAGACGCCGATCTCGGCGGCGATCTCGTCCATGCTGACGTCGCGGCCCCGCCCGCGGATGGCGTCGAGTGCGCCGTCCACCAACTCGGTACGCCGCTCCACTTTGTGCTGGTGCCAACGGCGTTTGCGGCCATCGGTCTTGGCCACTGCGGGGATGATCTGCTGGGTCACGGTCAGCTCAGTCTAGCGGCGCGAACGCAGAAAGTTGTGACGGGCGGTCACACTAATTTCCAGATGGTCGCCGGGCGTGCAGCCGACGGCGAACGCCGGGTCGATCAAGCCCGGGATGGGCCATGATGGAAACCGTGGCTGTCTCCTTTGCTGAATCGCTGGCCGGCGCCGATCCGGAGACCGATGCCGAGCGCCTGCGCAACTTACGCAAGATGAAGGCCGTCGCGCTCGGTTTTCTCATCGGGGCGACGTTGATCTTCCTGGTCTGCGCTGCGATCCTTTCTCGCGGGGGCCCCAGCTGGCTCGGCTACGTCCGTGCGGCCGCCGAGGCCGGCATGGTGGGCGCACTGGCCGACTGGTTCGCCGTCACCGCCCTGTTCCGCCACCCCCTCGGGCTCAAGATCCCCCACACGGCGATCATCCCGCGCAAGAAGGACCAGCTGGGGGAGGGCCTCGGCACCTTCGTTCGGGAGAACTTCCTGTCCCCGGAGGTCGTCGAGACGAAGCTGCGCGACGCCGAGATCGCCAGCCGAATGGGCAAGTGGCTCGCCGAGCCGGACCATGCCGCCCGGGTGGCCAGTGAGGCGTCGACGGTTCTGCGGGTGGGGGTGGAACTGCTCAACGACGAAGACATCCAGCACGCCATCGACCGGACCATCGTCAAACGGATCGCCGAACCGCAGTGGGGCCCGCCGGTGGGCCGCGTGCTTGCCCAGTTGCTGGCCGAGAATCGCCAGCAGGCACTGATTCAGCTGCTGGCCGACCGGGCCTTCGAATGGGCGTTGAACGCGGGCCCGACCATCGAGCGCGTCATCATGCGGGACTCGCCCAGTTGGTCCCCGAAATTCGCCGACCGTATGGTGGGTGACCGCATCCACCGGGAGTTGATGGACTTCACCGACAAGGTCCGTCGCAACCCCGACCACGAGCTGCGCCAATCCGCCAACCGCTTCCTCTTCGAGTTCGCCGGCGATCTGCAGTCCGATCCCGCCACGATTGCCAAGGCGGAGAACGTCAAAGAGCAGCTCATGGAGCGCGACGAGGTCACCCGGGCCGCCGAGACGGCGTGGAAGACGCTCAAGCGGCTGGTCCTCGAAGGCGTCGACGATCCAACCAGCGCTTTACGCGGGCGGATCGCCGACTCGGTGGTGCAGATCGGCGAGTCCCTGCGCGACGACGCCGAACTGCGCGACAAAGTCGATGACTGGATTGTCCGCGGAGTGCAGCACCTGGCGAGTCAATACGGTGCCGAGGCCACCACGATCATCACCGACACCATCAAGCGCTGGGACGCCGAAGAAGCCAGCCGGCGCATCGAATTGCACGTCGGACGCGATCTCCAGTTCATCCGGATCAATGGCACTGTTGTTGGCGCACTCGCCGGTCTGGTGATCTATGTCATAGGGCAATTGTTGTTCTGAGCTGCGCTAGCAAGTGCTTGCAATAGTTAGCACTCGTGGTTAAAATGGTTGCTGTCATGCAAACAACCATCGTTCCCGCCAGGAGGCGTGTCATGGCGCAGGATTCGGATCTTGCCGCCGTGGTGACCAATGCGGCACAGGACATCGGGAGCTACATCCGCAGCCAGCGGGAGTTGGCTCAGGTGTCGGTGCGGCAGTTGGCCGAGCGGGCCGGGGTGAGCAACCCGTACCTCAGCCAGATCGAACGGGGGCTGCGCAAGCCCTCTGCCGAGGTGCTGAGTCAGATCGCCAAGGCGCTGCGGCTCTCGGCGGAAGTTCTCTACGTACGGGCCGGGATTCTCGAACCCGGACAGCCCAGCCAGGTGCACGACGCCATCATCGGTGACACCGCGATCACCGAACGGCAGAAGCGCGTCCTGCTCGACATCTACACGTCGTTCTGTCAACAGAACCAGGCTGCCCCCGAGGAGCCGCCGACAGAGTGACCGACCGTTAGCTGAAATCCATTCGACATTACGAACTCTCAGCGGGACACGACTCCCGGCGAGAACACTGAAAGGAAAACAGTCACCATGGCTGAGAACACCCCCAATATCGAGGATCTGAAGGCCCCGCTGCTCGCTGCGGTCGGCGCTGCCGACCTGGCCCTGGCCACCGTCAACGAGATCCTGGGCACCCTGCGCGAGCGGGCCGAGCTGGCCGGCGACCGCATGGATGACCGCCGCGCGGCGCTGACGCGCCTGCAGGAGGAACTGCCCAAGCGCCGCGAGGAACTGCGCGAGAAGCTCAGCACCGAGGAGCTGCGCAAGGCTGCCGACGAGTTCTTCGCCGACGCCACCCAGACCTACAACACCCTCATCGAGCGTGGCGAACTCGCCCTCGTGCGGATCAAGGGCCAGGCGGAGTTCCGTGAGGCGGCTGAGCGCGTCGAGACCTACGTCGAGTCGGCCGTCGAGTTGACCCAGGAGGCCTTGGGCAACGTCTCGGCGCAGACCCGCGCCGTCGGCGAGCGCGCCGCCAAGCTGGTCGGTGTCGAGTTGCCGGGCAAGGATGACGTCACCGTGGTCGTCAAGAAGGCCGCTCCGGCTAAGAAGGCCGCTCCTGCCAAGAAGGCCGCTCCGGCCAAGGCTGCCGTCAAGAAGGCCGCTCCGGCTAAGAAGGCTCCGGCCAAGAAGGCTCCGGCCAAGAAGGTCACCCAGAAGTAATTGAGACGAGCCAAGCCTCGGTTTGGTTCGACGATCGGGACGGCACCCGCCTACCCTTGAAGCCGTGATGCTTCAGGGTGTGGCGGGTGTCGTTCTTTATGTGGTGATCTGGGGGGTTTTCCTGGCGACGCTGTACGCCTTCGCCCATGCGGCGAGGCAGCGCCCCGACGCCTATCCCGCGGTCGACAAGCTGACCAAACCGGTGTGGCTGGGCATCCTGGGCGTATCGGCGCTGCTGTGCTTCTTGTTCGGAGTCCGCACACTGGACATCTTCTTCCCGACCATCGCCGCAGTGGCTGCCGGGGTCTATCTCGTCGACGTTCGCCCCAAACTACTTGAAGTGCAAGGGAAATCGCGCTGAAGACGCTACAGCGACTTGGCGTCGCGGTGTCGGTGGCACTGGCCGCTTCCGCTGCCGTGCCGGTCGCGTCCGCCGACCCGAATACCCCTCCGCCCTACATCGACGGGGTGAGCTGGGTCAGCTACGACGGCCTGGCCACCTTGCGCGTCTATCCGACCTCCGCCGGCCGTCAGGTGGCCGGTGCGATCACCAAGACGCCCGCGCAGGGCGACGAGGCGTGGGGAGAGGTGCTGGCGCAGGCGCCCGACGCCGACACCCCGGGGATGCGGGCGCAATTTCTGTGTCACTGGCGCTTCGCCGAATTCGCCGAACCGGGGAAGCCGAGCTGGGACCTCGAACCGTGGCGTCCGGTCGTAACGGACAACGTCATGCTGGCCGCCGGGTGCAACCCCGGCGCGCCGGAATTCGGCTAACCGCACAACGGCGGTCGGCCGGCCGTCACAGCCCGGCGAAACACGGATCCTGCTGGCCGTTCGGGATTGTGGCGTTGCGGGTGGCGAACCGCGCATCGACGCCGTTGTCGGTGACCTGGACGGTCTCGGCGTGAATACCCATCGGCAGATTCTTGGTCAGCTGGTCGGTGAACACGTCCAGCGCCGGCTGCACGCTCTCGCTGGGTAGCCGCATCCCCAACCCGGTCACCTTCAGGACGTTGAGTTTGAGGTTTCCGTCGACCGCCTCGGGCTTGATGGTCACGGTGCCCAGCGGGCCGTCGACTTGCAAAGTGCCGTCAGACGGGCTGGTAGTGACTCCGCTGACGAGACTGCCGATCAGCGGGATCATGCCCGCGACGGTCTGCTTGATCCCGTCGGAGGTCCAGGTGACGTCGGCGTCGAGCGATCCCAGGGTGCCGGCCGAATCCGCGGCCTGCTGCATCCGCACGTCGTCGAGACGCAGCTTCATTTTCATGCCCTTGGCTTCGCGGATCTGGTTGCCGCCCGTCTCCACCCGCATGTCGCGGTAGCTGTGGGTGAAGTGCTGCAGCAGGAACGGCTGCATCCCGAACGAGGCCGACGCGCTGTCCTGCACTACACAACTGACCGCTTTGGCCACGATCGAGTTCGCCTGGTGGCGAGCGTAGACCTCCCCGCCGAGCAGCGCGGCCAGGCCGAGCGCGCCGATGATGACCAAAGCCAGCGCGACCGACAGCGGGTCGCCGCGCAAGCCCCGCCGGCGCGGCTCCTCGGGCTCCGGCGCCTCGATGTAGGGCGGCGGTGGGGGCGCTGCGGGCGGCTGTGCCGGCGGCACCGGCTGCGGGATGCGCACGGTCGGCGGCACCGGGAGGAGTGGTGGCTGCGGGATGCGCTGGGTCGGCGGGGCGGGCTGCTGCGGGATCCGCTGCGTGGGGGGCTGCGGATACGGCTGGGGAATGCGCTGTGTGGGTGGCTCCGGCTGTCCGGGGCCGAACGGCGGCTGGCCCGTTGGCGGCGTCGTCACCTGCGCGATTGTGCCCTACGAGTCGGTGCGAAGTCTAACGCGATTGCGCAGCACACCGACGGTCTCGCGCACTGCGGGCACGGTGTCCAACGGCAGATCGCACAGCACCAATGCCGGATCCGGGCCGGTCGATGCGAGAACCTCGCCCAGCGGCGAGGCGGTCAGACTCCCGCCGACACCCGTCGGCGCGGCGGCGGCCAGTTCCGGTCCGGGGTATGCCTGCCCCACACCGACGATGAAGCACCCGGAGTCCAGCGCCCGCGCGCGCGCCAGCAGGGTCCACTGGTCGAGCTTGCCCGGTCCGGCGCCCCACGATGCGCTCACGGTGATCACCGACGCGCCCCGGTCGGCGAGTTCGGTGTACAGCGCCGGGAACCGGATGTCGTAGCACAGCGTCACCCCGACGCCGACACCATCGACGTCCACCACCACCGGTTGGCGGCCGGGAGCCACCGTCTGGGACTCGGTGAAACCGAACGCGTCGTACAGGTGGATCTTGTCGTAGCGAGCGTCGACGCCGGGGCCGGTGGCCAGCAGGGTGTTGGTCACCCGGCCGTGATCGGCAGGCGTGAACATCCCGGCGAAGACGGTCACGCCGCAGTCTGCGGCGATCGCCCGCACCGCGTCGGCCCACGGCCCGTCGAAGGGTTCGGCGACGCCGCTCAGCGGTACCCCGAACCGGCACATGGTGGCCTCGGGAAAGACCACCAGCCGGGCGCCGGCGTCGGCGGCGCGGCGGGTGTTCTCGGCCACCAGTGTGAGGTTGGCGGCCGGATCGGTGCCGGCCAGGATCTGCGCTAACGCCACCCGCATGGTGCTCAGCCTAATGGCGCCACGGTCGCCCACGGCACGGTCAGCACCGCATCGCGGGAGTTGCGGCGCTGCGGTTCGATGGGGACGCCGATCTCCTGCAGGGCCGCACGCATGGCGCGCCACCGGGCGCGGGGGCCGAACACGGACTGGCCCGCCGCCGCTGCCCAGGCATTGTCGGCCGACTCGAGCAGCCGGTGGATCGGTTGTCCCGCAACGTTGTGGTGGATCAGCGCCTTCGGCAGCCGTTCGGCCAGGTCCGACGGCTTCTCGATGGCACCGGGGTCGCAGGCCAGCGTCAGGCTCACCGGTCCGCCGCCGTCCAGCAGCACCCAGCAACTGCGACGGCCCAGTTCGTCGCAGGTGCCGTCGAGAATGAGACCGCCCGGCGCCAGCCGGGACCGCATGGTCTGCCAGGCGTCGAGCGCCGCGTCTTCGGGATATTGGCGCAGAACGTTGAAGGCCCGCACCAGGGTCGGGCGCAGGCCGGCGAGTTCGAATCCGCCCAGCCGGAATTCGGCGGCGCCGGCGGAACCCTGCGGATGGGCGCGGGCCGCATCCACCCGCTGCGGGTCGATCTCCAGCCCGACCACCCGGACATCCGCGCGTACCGTGCGCAGCCTGGCCGCGAGTTCGAGCGTGGTGACCGGCAGGCGCCCGTAGCCCAGGTCCACGACCAGTGGATCGGCGGCCGAATCCAGGGCCGACCGCACCCGGGCGGAATGGGTCATCCACCGGTCCGCCCGGCGCAGCCGGTTGATACCGGTCGTTCCCCGGGTCGGCATTCCGACCGGCCGGGGCGGCCTAGTGATGGCGAGCGACCCATTCCGCGGTGAACTCGCCCTCCTGGGCGAACAGCATCTTCAGCCCGCCCATCAAGAGCTTCTCGATCTGTCCACCGATGATCGGCACCCGGGCCCGGCACGTGCTGTCCAGGCGCATCCGGCTGCCGCCGTCGGTGTCGTGCAGCAGGTAGTCGCCGGTCACCTCGACGGGGGCGGGAATCTCCGCGACGTAGCGGCCGGTCGCCTGGTTGGTCGTTTCATGGAACGGATCGAAGTGCTGGACGCGGGTGACGACGAATGTGCCAGGCAGCACCGGTCGCGCGACCGGCGGTAGATCCTGCGCCGACATGACGTGGCGGAAGGAGACGTCGGTGCCGCTGCCGTCGGACGAGAAGTGCGCGATCTCGGTGCGGGACCCGTTGCCCCGGTAGAACTCGACCAGGTCCTCCCAGTAGCCGATCCCGCTGAAGTAGCGGTACATCTGGACGGCGGGGACGTCGACGTCGACGTCGTAGACCATGCTGCGCGGCATTAGGCAAAATTAACCGCTCCGCGGTTGGCGCCCAAACCAACCGCTCCGCGGTCGGGCGCCCAACCTGCCGGCTCACCGATGTGCGGCGATCCACCTGGTGGTGAACTGCTGTTCGTTGTTCAGCAGGTTCATCAACTGGGTGCCGATGAAGTTCTCCATCTTGCGGCCGACGAGCGGGATGCGCACCTCGATGGTGGCCTGGAGCGCCAGTTTCGCGCGCCGGTCCAGCGGTGTCAGCAGGGCTTCGCCGTTCAGCGCGACAGGAGCGTGGTCGATCGAGCTGGCGACGGTGGCTTCGGCGAAGTCGTCGGCCAGGCCGGTCCACGTCTCCGCGCGTCTGATGTGCAGGTCGCCGCGGTGGAACTGGTGGACGATGGCGGGCAGCCGGTCCGCGCGCAGCACCTGGGTGGTCATCACATCGACACCGCCGTCGTGGCCGAGGCGGAAGACATCCAGAATCGCCTCGTCGGCACCGGACTCGGCAAGCCGCGCCTCCCAGTAGGCCCGGTCGCAGAAGGCGTCGTGCACCTGGGCGACGGTGCCCTGGTAGTCGGTGGCCATGTCGAACGAACGCGGCATAGCGGTTGAGGCTACCGTTACCCGGCGTGGCTCTAAAGGGAGATTTCGCGGGAGCGCAGGTCGCCGAGCAGGTGCCACTGGCGACCCTGACCACGTTGCGGGTAGGCCCCGTCGCGCGGCGCGTTATCACTTGCGTCACCGCCGAACAGATCGTCACAACGCTGGGTGTGCTGGACGGCGCCGGGATCCCGGCGCTGGTCCTCGGCGGCGGATCCAATGTGGTGGTCTCCGACGACCTGACCGATCTGACCGTGGTGCGGCTGTGCAACGCCGCGGTCACCGTGGACGGCGCGCTGCTGCGGGCCGAGGCGGGCGCGGACTGGGACGCTGTCGTGCTTCGGGCCATCGAAGCCGATCTCGGTGGGCTGGAATGCCTTTCGGGTATTCCCGGGTCGACCGGCGCCACCCCGGTTCAGAACGTCGGAGCCTACGGCGTGGAAGTCGCCGACTGGCTGACCCGGGTGCGGCTGCTGGACCGTGGAACCGGCGAGGTGCGATGGGTTGCGGCAGCCGACTTGGATTTCAGCTACCGGCACAGCGTGCTGAAGAACTCGTCGGCCGCCACGGTGCTCGAGGTGGAGTTCGCGCTCGATCCCGACGGCCGCTCGGCGCCGGTGCGCTACGGGGAATTGGCTGCCGCCCTCAGTGTTGCGCCCGGCGAGCGCGCCCATCCGGCTCGGGTGCGCGCCGCCGTCCTGGCGTTGCGCGCGGCCAAGGGGATGGTGCTCGACGACGCCGACCACGACACCTGGAGTGTGGGCTCGTTCTTCACCAACCCGGTCGTCGGCGAGGAACACTTCGCCCGCCTGTGCGCCGCTGTCGACGGGCCGGTGCCGCACTATCCGGCTCCCGGCGGGGTCAAGCTTGCCGCCGGCTGGTTGGTCGAGCGCGCCGGATTCGGCAAGGGATTCCCCGGCGCCGGCCCGTGCCGGCTGTCGACGAAACATGCGCTGGCACTGACCAACCGCGGATCGGCGACCACCGCCGACGTCCTGGCGCTGGCCCGTACCGTGCGCGACGGCGTGCAGACGGCCTTCGGGGTGCGCCTGGTTCCGGAGCCCGTGCTGGTCGGCTGCGCGCTGTAACTTTGGTGTTCATGAGCGGCCGACCTCTGCCGAACCTGAGCCGGCGGCAGGCGTTGGGCGCGGCCGCGCTGCTGGCTGCCCCGCAACTGCTGGCCGGTTGCGGCAAGGGTCCCGGCGCGGCGTCGTCCCCGCCGCCGAAACCGGCTCTGGCATTCACCCCGGCCGATGGCGCCAGCGGGATCGTGCCGACGGTGCCGATCGGCATCGAGGTGAAGGACGGCTGGTTCCAGCATGTTTCGCTGACCAACCCCTCAGGCAAGACGGTGGCCGGTGTCCTCAACCGGGAACGCACGGCCTTCGCCGTCACCGAGCCGCTGGGCTACGACGCCACCTACACGTGGAAGGGCGCGGTCGTCGGGCGCGACGGTCAGGCCAACCCGGTCAGCGCCACCTTCAGCACCGTCACACCCAACAAGGTCGTCAACGGCTGGTTCCAGCTGACCGACGGCCAGACCGTCGGCGTCGCCGCGCCGGTCATTCTGCAGTTCGATGCGCCGATCACCGACAAGCGAGGCGTCGAACGGGCGTTGACGGTCACCACCGACCCGCCCACCGAGGGCAGTTGGGCGTGGCTGCCCGACGAGGTCGCCGGCGCCCGGGCGCATTGGCGCACCAGGGAGTATTTCGCTCCCGGCACCAAGGTCCATGTCGGGGCCCGGATCTACGGGGTCGCCTTCGGCGAGGGCAACTACGGCGCCGACGATCTGACCCTGGATTTCGACGTCGGACGCCGGCAGGTGGTGCGGGCCGAGGCGGCGTCGCACCGCATCCAGGTGGTCACCGACGCCGGGATCATCATGGACTTCCCGTGCAGCTACGGCCAGGCCGACCAGCCCCGCAACGTCACCCGCAGCGGCATCCACGTCGTCACCGAGAAGTACTCGGACTTCTACATGTCCAACCCGGCCGCCGGCTACAACCACATCCACGAGCGCTGGGCGGTGAGGATTTCCAACAACGGGGAGTTCATCCACGCCAACCCGGCAAGTTCCGGGTCGCAGGGCAACACCAACGTCACCAACGGGTGCATCAATCTCTCCGATGCCGACGCCAGCAGTATTTCGCCTCCGCGATTTACGGCGATCCGGTCGAGGTGAGCGGAACCTCCATCCGGCTGTCCTACGCCGACGGTGACATCTGGGACTGGACCGTCGACTGGCCGGAGTGGACCTCGATGTCGGCATTGGCAGCCGAGCCGTCAGCTCGCTCGAAGGTTCCTCTGAGCGCACCGGCGACGCCGACCGACGCCCCGACCCTGTCCGGCACCCCGACCACCTCGGCGCCCGCGACGGTCAGCCCCGGCGGTTGAACCGGCTGGCGCTGGCCTGGTCGCGCGGCCGGATGACGATCTGGTCGATGTTGACGTGCGACGGCCGGGAGGCGACGAATCCGATCACCTCGGCGACGTCCTGAGGGGTCAGCGGAGTGATGCCGGCGTAGACCTTCTCGGCGCGTTGCTCGTCGCCGCCGAAGCGCACCAGGGAGAACTCCGTCTCGACCGCCCCCGGCGCAATCTCGGTGAGCCGCACCGGCTTTCCGAGCAACTCGCCGCGCAGCGTCCGGTGCAACGCGCCCTCGGCGTGCTTGGCCGCGGCGTAGCCCGCGCCGCCGTCGTACACCTCCAGTGCGGCGGTCGAGGTGACCGTGACGATCAGTCCGTTGCCGGACTCGACCAGCTTGGGCAACAACGCCCGGATGACCCGCAGTGTGCCGATGACGTTGGTCTCCCACATCCAGCGCCAGTCATCGAGGTCGGCCTCGGCGACCGGTTGCAGGCCCTTGGCGCCGCCGGCGTTGTTCACCAGCACGTCGACCCGCGTCAGCCGATCGGACAGGGCGGCCACCGCGTCGGGGTCGGTGATGTCGGCCACCACCGCCGTCCCGCCGATCTCGGCGGCCAGCTGTTCGATCCGGTCAGCGCGGCGGGCCACCGCGACGACGTGAAAGCCAAGGGCGCCAAGTGTTCTCGCGGTCGACTCGCCGATGCCCGAACTTGCCCCGGTCACCACGGCGACCCGGGAGTGTAGGTGTGAAATAGAAGTCATCGGAATCGACTGTAGTCAGCGTGTTATGTTTTCTTCCGTGTTCCCTACGGGTCTGACCGGCTGTCTGGTCTCGCGCTGCGCGTGTTGTTGTCACGCGCTCTGCTGCGCCTGAACCGACGGACCATCTGTCCAACTGGATTCACGGGCGCGGCGTCCCCGCCACCACCGCCCGAACTCCATAAAGGACACCCATGACCAGCACCCTCTCCGCCCGGGCCGTCAACCGTGCCGTCGCCCAGCCTCCCGACCGTCCCGTCGCCCCCCATCCCGCACATGCCCGGGTGCACCCGTTGCGCACCCGCCACCACGTCGTCGCACCGTCACTGCGGATGCCCGATTCCGCGCCGGGATCGGTTCTCGCCGCGATCCGCCAGCGCGGGCCGGTCGCCCGCGACGCCATCACCACCCTGACCGGACTGTCCATCGCGACGGTCAACCGGCAGGTGAGCGCTCTGCTGGATGCCCAGTTGCTGCGCGAACGACCGGACCTGGCGGTCGCCGGCGCGATCGGCCGTCCGCGCATTCCGGTCGAGATCAACCATGAGCCATACCTGACTCTGGGCGTCCACATCGGTGCGCGCACCACCAGCATCGTGGCCGTAGACCTGTTCGGCCGAACGCTGGACGCCGTGGAGACACCCACCCCGGGCGGCACCCCGACGGTGGCGCTGGCCGCGCTGGCCGACAGCGCACGTCGCTACCTGGCGCGCTGGCACCGCCGGCGGCCGCTATGGGTTGGAGTTGCGACCGGTGGTGTCGTCGACAGCACCGCCGGACTGGTGGACCATCCGCGACTGGGCTGGTCGCAGGCTCCGGTCGGCGCCGTTCTCGCCTCGGCGCTGGGAGTACCGGTGTCGGTGGCTTCCCATGTTGACGCGATGGCCGGCGCCGAACTGCTGCTGGCTGCCCGTCAGGCGCGGCGCGCCGACCGCACCAGCAGCCTGTACGTGTATGCCCGCGAAACCGTCGGCTTCGCGCTGGTGATCGGCGGGCAGGTGCACACCCCGGCCAGCGGTCCCGGCACCATTACCGGGCTTCCCGTGCATTCCGACCTGCTCGCGGGAGGGTGCGCAAGCCTTGAGGCGGCGGTCAGTGACGAGGCGGTGGTGGCGGCTGCCCGCGGGATGGGGATTCTGCCTCCCGCCCGCGGGGCGGGCAATGTGTCTCCCGCCCGCGGAGCGGGCAATGTGTCTCCCGCCCGCGGAGCGGGCATTCTGGCATCGGCCGGGCCCAATTCGACGACCGCGGCGCTGGCCCGACTGGCCCGTCAGGACCGCGACGGGCGCAGCGCCGGCGCCCGCGAACTCTTGGTGGAGCGGGCCCGGGTTCTGGGTGGCGCGGTGGCGCTGCTGCGGGATCTGCTCAACCCCGACGACGTGGTGGTCGGGGGCCAGGCGTTCACCGAATACCCCGAAGGTCTGCCGGACGTCCGCGCCGCTTTCGACACACATTCGGTGCTGGGATCCCGTGACATCCGTGTGACGGCCTTCGGCAACCGGGTGCAGGAGGCCGGCGCGGGCGTGGTGTCGCTGAGCAGCCTGTATGCCGATCCGCTGGGAGCGCTGCGGCGCTCGGCCCACCGCCGGCCGGAGGTCTCGGCCTGAGCTGTACCGGCGGCGCCGGGTGCAACGCGGTGTAAAGATGGAACGGTGCGGCATCCCCGGGACCTGACCGACACTGGTGCGGTGCCGCGGCGCGTCGCCATCCTGTCGGTGCACACCTCGCCGCTGGCCCAGCCCGGCACCGGCGACGCCGGCGGGATGAACGTCTACGTCCTGCAGACCGCCCTGCATCTGGCCGCCCGCGGGGTCGAGGTGGAGATCTTCACCCGGGCGACGTCGTCGGCGGATCCGCCGACCGTCGCCGTGGCGCCCGGCGTGCTGGTGCGCAACGTGGTGGCCGGGCCGTTCGAGGGTCTGGACAAATACGACCTGCCGACGCAGTTGTGCGCGTTCACCGCCGGGGTGTTGCGTGCGGAGGCCAACCACGAGCCGGGCCACTACGACGTCGTGCACTCGCACTACTGGCTGTCCGGTCAGGTGGGCTGGCTGGCCCGCGATCGCTGGGCGGTTCCCCTGGTGCATACCGCGCACACGCTGGCGGCGGTCAAGAATGCGGCGCTGGCTGACGGCGACGCCCCCGAACCGCCGCTGCGCTCGGTGGGGGAGCAGCAGGTGGTCGACGAGGCCGATCGGCTGATCGTGAATACCGAAGAGGAAGCGCGACAACTGGTTTCGCTGCATCAGGCCAATCGCAACCGGATCGACGTCGTGCACCCCGGGGTCGATCTGCGGATGTTCACTCCCGGCGACCGGGCGACCGCCCGCGCAAAGCTGGGGCTGCCCACCGGTGAGCGCATCGTCGCCTTCATCGGGCGGATCCAGCCGCTCAAGGCGCCCGATGTGCTGCTGCGTGCGGCGGCCTTGCTGCCGGCCGATGTTCGGGTGCTGATCGCCGGTGGCGCCTCCGGGGCCGGACTGGCTGCTCCCGACAGCCTGGTCCGGCTCGCCGGTGAGCTAGGTATCTCCGAGCGGGTGACCTTCCTGCCGCCGCAGCCGCGGGAAGCGCTGGTCAACGTCTACCGGGCCGCCGACCTGGTGGCTGTCCCGAGCTATTCGGAATCCTTCGGGCTGGTCGCGGTCGAGGCGCAGGCCTGCGGAACCCCGGTGGTGGCCGCGGCGGTGGGCGGGCTGCCCGTAGCGGTCGCTGACGGGCGCAGCGGCACCCTGGTGAACGGCCACGACCCGCAGGTATGGGCGCAGTCCATCGCCGCGCTGCTGGCCGGCGATGCGCCGGCGCTGAGCCGGGCGGCCGTCGCGCATGCCGCGCAGTTCTCCTGGGACCACACCGTGGACGGCCTGCTCGCCAGCTACGGCTGGGCGATGGCCGACTACGCCCGCACCCATCAGCGCAGCCCGGCACCCGACCTCGCCGCGCGGCGGCCCGGCCGGCGTTGGACCATCCGCAGAGGAGTGCGCGCATGAACCAGCACGAGGCCCGGGTGCAGCAACTCATCGAGGAGACGCTCGCGGAGCACGGGCTCAACTTCACCCGCTACGAGGCCGAGCACGGCGGCCAGCCCGGGTTCATCGTCGAACTGCCCGGTGAACGCAAACTCATCACCAACACCCTGCTGACCATCGGAGACCATTCGGTCCGGGTGGAGGCATTCGTCTGTCGGCGACCCGACGAGAACCACGCGGGCGTCTACCGTTTCCTGCTCCGGCGCAGCCGCAAGCTCTACGGGGTGTCCTACACCCTCGACAACATCGGGGACATCTATCTGATCGGTCGCGTGGCGCTGGACATCGTCAACGCCGATGAGATCGACCGGGTGCTCGGCCAAGTGCTCGACGCCGTCAACAGCGATTTCAACACTTTGCTCGAACTCGGTTTCGCCTCTTCGATCCGCAAGGAATGGGCGTGGCGGGTGGCCCGCGGCGAGTCGCTGAAGAACCTGAAGGCCTTCCGTCATCTGATCGACGACGATCAGGGCCGTGAGCCCGACGAATCCGCGCCGAACGACGGTGTCGAAGACGGCAAATAACGAGGGTGTGTCGTGAGACACTTCCGTCTATGTCTGACGGTGATTGCACGCTCATTCTGCTCCGCCACGGCGAAAGCCAGTGGAACGCGCTCAATCTGTTCACCGGCTGGGTGGACGTAGACCTCACCGACAAGGGACGCGCCGAGGCCGCCCGCGCCGGTGAACTGATCGCCGAACTCGATCGGCAACCCGACGTGCTCTACACCTCGTTGCTGCGCCGGGCGATCAACACCGCGAACATCGCCCTGGACAAGGCCGATCGGCACTGGATTCCGGTGCACCGCAACTGGCGCCTCAATGAACGCCACTACGGCGCCCTGCAGGGCCTTGACAAGGCTGCCACCAAAGAGAAGTACGGCGAGGAGCAGTTCATGGCCTGGCGGCGCAGCTACGACACCCCGCCGCCGCCGATCGAGCGGGGCAGCGAGTTCAGCCAGGACGCCGATCCGCGCTACGCCGACATCGGCGGTGGCCCGCTGACCGAATGCCTGGCCGACGTGGTGGCCCGGTTCGTGCCGTACTTCGAGGGGACTATCGCGCCCGACCTGCAGTCCGGCAAGACGGTGGTGATCGCTGCCCACGGCAATTCGCTTCGCGCACTGGTGAAGTACCTCGACGGAATGTCCAACGACGACGTCATCGGATTGAACATCCCGACCGGAATCCCGTTGCGCTACGACCTTGATGCGAATCTCAAACCGATCGTGCCGGGGGGGACCTACCTGGACCCGGAGGCAGCAGCAGCCGGTGCGGCAGCGGTCGCCAACCAAGGCGCGAAGTAGAACTGGCGGTGAACACTCGCTGAACGTGATGCCGCGGTGCGGCATTGGTTTTGGCGGTGTCCGTGGGATGCGTACGCTTTCGGCGTGAGTGTAAGCGCGATCGCGCTCGGGGGCCTCGCGGGACTGGCGGGGCTCGGGCTGGGGGCGACCTTCGCCAGGGCACCCAGACTCAATCTTCGTCGTGGAGATGACCACCGTGCGAACGGAATGGCCGAGTCCGAACTGCTGCAGCGGGCAGTCGCCAACGCTCCGATCGGCGTCCTGGTGGTCGACTCCGGCCGCGCGGTACAGGTGAGCAACCACCGCGTCGCCGAGATGGGCCTGCTGCGCGATGGTGCGATCGACGAACGGCTCTGGACCGCGGCCCAGCGGACACTGGCGACCGGCGAGGACGCTGAGGTCGATCTTTCCGCACCACGCGGCCTCGCCGGCCGGCGCGCGGGCCTGGCGGTGCATGGCACGATCCGGTTGCTCGGCGACGCGTCGCCGAGGATGGCCGTGGTCTACCTGAACGATCAGTCCGAACAGGCGAGGATGGAAGCCAGTCGTCGTGACTTCGTCGCCAACGTCAGCCACGAACTCAAGACGCCCGTAGCGGCGATGGCGGTGCTGTCCGAGGCCCTGCTGGAATCCACCGACGACCCCGAGACCGTGCAGCGCTTCGGTGGCATGATCTACGACGAGTCCCAGCGGTTGGCCATTATGGTCGGCGAATTGATCGAACTGTCTCGTCTGCAGGGGGCCGAGCGACTTCCTGATCTGGTGGCTGTGGACGTGGATACCGTTGTCCAACAAGCGATTTCACGCAACAGGGTGGTTGCCGACATGGCTCGAATTGCGATCAACACCGACGATGGGACGGAATTGCAGGTGATGGGCGACGAAGCGCTGCTGGTCACCGCGATCGACAACCTGATCTCGAATGCGGTCGCCTACTCGCCGGAGAGCTCGGCGGTGTCGATCAGCCGTCGCCGGATCGGCGACATGGTCGAGATCGCGGTGACCGACCGCGGTATCGGCATCGCCCAGGCCGATCAGGAGCGGGTGTTCGAACGCTTCTTCCGGGTCGACAAGGCCCGGTCGCGCGCCACCGGTGGAACCGGGCTGGGCCTGGCCATCGTCAAACACATTGCCGCGAACCACAACGGGAGCATCCGGTTGTGGAGCAGGCGGGGAACCGGTTCGACATTCACCCTGTCGATTCCCGCCTACACCGATCCGGATAGCCAAACGAATCGTGAAACGGAGGAACTGTGACCCGGGTACTGATTGTCGAGGACGAGGAATCGCTCGCCGAGCCGCTGGCATACCTGCTCAACAAGGAGGGCTTCGACACCACCGTGATGGCCGATGGACCCTCGGCGCTGGCCGAATTCGATCGTGCCGGCGCGGACATCGTCCTGCTGGATCTGATGCTGCCCGGGATGAGCGGCACCGACGTGTGCAAGCAGTTGCGGGCCCGCTCGGGGGTGCCGGTGATCATGGTGACCGCGCGGGACAGCGAGATCGACAAGGTCGTCGGCCTGGAACTGGGGGCCGACGACTACGTCACCAAGCCGTATTCAGCGCGTGAGCTGATCGCCCGCATCCGGGCGGTGCTGCGACGGGGTGCCGAGGCGGAGGACATCGACGCGGATGTGGTGCTGGAGGCCGGCCCGGTCCGGATGGACATCGAGCGCCACATCGTCAGCATCGACGGCGAACAGATCGCGTTGCCGCTCAAGGAGTTCGAGCTCCTGGAGTATCTGATGCGCAACAAGGGAAGGGTGCTGACCCGCGGCCAGCTGATCGACCGGGTGTGGGGTTCGGACTATGTCGGTGACACCAAGACCCTCGACGTCCACGTCAAACGGCTGCGATCCAAGATCGAAGCGGATCCGGCCAATCCGACCCGGCTGGTGACCGTGCGCGGCCTGGGATACAAGCTGGAGGGCTAAAAAGCCCAGGGCTTACCGGGCGAGTGTGGCATCGCTAGTCTTCGCCGTTGGCCAGCCGGGTTGCCGGATGCACCGCGATCAGGGGAAACCCGCTGCGCCGCTTGCACATCGCCGCCAGTTCCGCATACGCCGCCGCACCGAGCAGTTCGGTCAGTTCGGGAGCGTAGGACTCCCATACCGGTTTCGCGCCGACGTGTGCGGCCGGGTCACCCGTGCAGTACCAGTGCAGATCCAATCCGCCCTCACCCCAGCCGCGACGGTCGTACTCGGTGACCGTGGTCTTGAGGATCTCACTCCCGTCCGGCCGGGTCACCCACTCCTGGCTGCGCCGTATCGGAAGTTGCCAGCAGACTTCGGGTTTCATCGTCATAGGTACCACGCCCAACTGGAGCGCCTTGCTGTGCAGCGCGCAGCCGATGCCGCCTTCGAAACCCGGCCGGTTCAGAAAGATGCAGGCGCCCTTGTACTTTCGGGTTCGAAGGTTGGGTTTGTCTTCGTACTCATCCATTTCCAGGTAGCCCTTCGGGCCTAGGCCCTTGTCCCGGAACTGCCAGTCGGCGGCGGTCTGTTTCGTCACCGCGTCGTCCAGATTCGCGCGGTCGTCGTCGTCGGAGAGGAACGCGCCGTGCGAACAACAGCCGTCGTCGGGGCGTCCCTCGACAGTGCCCTTGCAGGCCGGGGTGCCGAAAACACAGGTCCATTTCGACATCAGCCAGGTCAGGTCGGCGGCGATCAGATGCTCGGGATTGGTCGGGTCATGGAACTCGACCCACTCGCGGGGGAAGTCGAGTTCCACCTCTCCGGGGTGCCTGCTTGTCACGGAGTGCAACGGTAGACGACACCGACCGCTAGGTTGGATCGCGTGCGATTGGGCGTGCTCGACGTGGGCAGCAACACGGTTCATCTGCTGGTGGTCGACGCCCACCGCGGCGGCCACCCGACGCCGATGAGTTCCACCAAGGCCCCACTTCGCCTCGCTGAGTGCATCAACGACGACGGCAAGCTCACCCGCAAGGGTGCGGAGAAGCTGATCGAGACCGTCGACGAGTTCGCCAGGATCGCGCGCAGTTCCGGCTGCGAGGACCTGATGGCCTTCGCGACTTCGGCGGTCCGCGACGCCCGCAATTCCGACGACGTGCTCGCCAGGGTTCGCGCCGAGGCCGGGGTGGAACTGCAGGTGCTCTCCGGTGTTGACGAGTCGCGGCTGACGTTCTTGGCGGTGCGGCGCTGGTTCGGCTGGAGCGTCGGCCGCATCACCGACCTCGACATCGGCGGCGGATCCCTGGAGATGTCGACCGGGGTGGATGAGGAACCGGATGTCGCACTCTCATTGCCGCTTGGCGCCGGGCGACTGAACCGCGAATGGCTTCGCGACGATCCGCCGAACCGGCGGCGCATCGCCATGCTGCGCGATTGGCTGGACACCGAACTCGCCGAGGGTGCCCGGGCAATGTTGGACGCCGGTCCGCCCGAGTTGGCGGTGGGTACCTCGAAGACGTTCCGGTCGCTGGCCAGGCTCACCGGTGCCGCGCCGTCGGCGGCCGGACCGCGGGTCAAACGTGTCCTTACTGCCGACGGTCTGCGTCAACTCATAGCTTTCATCTCTAGGATGACGTCCGAGGACCGCGCGGAGTTGGAAGGGGTCAGTGCCGAACGGGCGCCACAGATCGTGGCGGGCGCCCTGGTGGCCGAGGCGAGTATGCGAGCACTGTCGTTGGAATCGGTACAGATCTGCCCCTGGGCGCTGCGCGAGGGGATCATCCTGCGCCGCCTGGATAGTGAGGCCGACGGGGCCGCCCTAGTGGCCTCCGCTGGCCGATCGGAAGGCGGAAAATCATGAGCGACGACGACACCCGGCCGGTCTCGGTCGCGGAGTTGCTGGCCCGCAACGGAACCATCGGGTCACCGCCGGTCGGCGGTCACCGTCGCCGTAAGCGCCCCAACGCCGTCTCGGTGGCCGAACTGACGGGCGAGATTCCCGTCATCCGCACCGGGGAGATCCCGGTCGTGGTCGCCGACGAGCCGGCGGAGTTCGACGAGCGTTCTGAGTCCGATGAGCCTTCTGGGTTCGACGAGCCTTCTGGGTTCGACGAGTCACCCGCGCAGGTCACGTCGGAGTCCGTGGTGGTCTACTCGTCGGCCACCGAGGTGTCAGACACCTACGTCGAGGAGACTTCCGTCGCTGCCGCGCCGGATTACTCCGACTACCGCGACTACACGCCCGGTTACGACGAAACCCCGCACTACGGCGATCCCACGAGTTACGGCGATCCCACGAGTTACGGCGATCCCACGAGTTACGGCGAGACCACGAGCTACGCCACCAGCTACGTCGAGACGCCGGCCGAACCCGAATCCGCACCCGAGACGGCCTACCCGGCGCTCCCCGAGGTCATCGCCGTCGGCGACGAGGTTGCGGCATTGGACGACGAGGTTGCGGCCGAACCGCGGCCCACAGCCGCCCACCCGCCGCTGTCGAGCATCCCCCTGCCGCGCCGTCGGCGCGGACTCGAGCGCAGCCACGACCCACGGCCAGAGCGGCGGTCATCGGGACCCGACCCGGCGCCGGCGCCCCGATCTTCGGGAGCCGAACAGATGTCGCCGGACCCCGTCGACGAGGCGGTGGATCTGGCCGATCTCGTCGCCGAGCAGACTCCTGACCCCACTGAACTGCGGTCGTACCTGAAATCGTCGACCGCCACCCTGTTCTTCGGTGAGACGGTCGCCGACGATCTCGCTCGCCGCGGTGAGGTCGCCGAGTCCGACGACTTCGACGTGGAGGACTACGACATCGACGGCGGCGAGTACGACCGCGAGGACGTTGCCGACGCCCCGCGCCGTGGCGCCTTGAGCGTGCTGGGAACCTCGCTCGTCGCGGTTCTGCAATCCCTGCTCGCGGTGGTGTTCGGCGCCGGCCTGTTCATCGGCTTCGACCAGCTGTGGCGGTGGAACAACATCGTGGCCCTTGCTCTCTCGGCTCTCGTGATCGCCGCGCTGATGATCGGTGTCCACGTGGTCCGCAAGACCGAGGATTTCGTCAGCGTCCTGATCGCCGCCCTGGTCGGGATCCTGGTGACGTTCGGTCCACTCGCTCTGCAGGCGACCTGATTCGGCAGTGCGCCCCGCGATCAAGGTCGGTCTGTCAACTGCTTCGGTCTATCCCCTAAAGACCGAGGCGGCTTTCGAGGCTGCTGCCGAACTCGGTTATGACGGTGTCGAACTCATGGTGTGGGCCGAACCGGTCAGCCAGGACATCGGCGCCATCTCCCAGATGTCGCGCAACTACGGCGTGCCGGTGCTGTCGGTGCATGCGCCGTGTCTGTTGATCTCCCAGCGGGTGTGGGGACCGGACCCGGTGCTCAAGCTGGATCGCAGCGTGCAGGCGGCCGAACGACTCGGTGCGCAGACCGTGGTGGTGCACCCGCCGTTCCGCTGGCAGCGCCGGTACGCCGACGGCTTCAGCGATCAGGTCGCGTGGCTGGAGCAGCGCAGCGACGTCATGGTGGCGGTGGAGAACATGTTCCCGTTCCGGGCTGACCGGTTCTTCGGGTCCGGGCAGTCATCGATCGAACGGATGCGCCGCCGCGGCGGGCATCCCGGGGCCGGCATCTCGGCCTTCGCGCCGTCGTACGACCCCCTCGACGGCAACCACGCGCACTACACCCTGGACCTCTCGCACACCGCGACCGCGGGAACCGACGCCCTGGACATGGCCCGCCGGATGGGTGACGGACTGGTGCATCTGCATCTGTGCGACGGCAACGGCGCTTCCACCGACGAGCACCTGGTGCCGGGACGGGGCACCCAACCCACCCACGAGATCTGCCAGATGCTCGCGGGCAGCGACTTCGCCGGTCATGTGGTGCTCGAGGTCACCACCTCCAGCGCTCGCACCAAAGCCGAGCGCGATGGCCTGCTCGCCGAATCGCTAGAGTTCGCCCGCACCCACCTGTTGCGCTAGAAGGGCTGCTATGACATCCCCCGAGTCGCTGCGCTCCGGCCCGCCGGAATCCCTTCCCGAGTCGCTGCGCTCCCGCCCGCCGGAATCCCTTCCCGAGTCGCTGCGCTCCCGCCCGCCGGAGGACCACACTCCGCTGTTCTCGGACGTGATGGCACTGCAGGCGGTCGCCGGCGCGCCCGGGCAGTTCGACGCAGACCTCAACGCGCATTGGACGATCGGGCCCAAGCCGCACGGCGGGGTGATGATCGCGTTGTGCGCCGGTGCCGCACGCGCGGCCTACGCCGACGGTGCCGCACGCGCGGCCTACGCCGACGGTGCCGCACGCGCGGCCTACGCCGACGGTGCCGCACGCGCGGCCTACGCCGACGGTGCCGCAC
>CAIRCP010000027.1 GCA_903877095.1 uncultured Actinomycetes bacterium
CGACCCGAGGAACCCGCAACAAGGGAAAGCTGGTGCAGACCAGCAGATCACCCACGCCCACACCATTCCGAACCGTCCCAACCGTGCACGAATCAGCCCCCCGACAGCACGAAATCACCGATCCACGGTTTCAGGCTAAGTCGACGAGCATGTCGGCCAATTTGTGTTTGATCGCCTGGAACGAGCCGATCTGCCGGCCGAACTGCAATCGGGATTTGGCGTAGTCCACCGACAGATCCAGCAGATGCTGGGCCGCCCCGACCTGCTCGATCGCCAACAGCGCCGCACCGACCTGCAGGGCGTGGGTGATCACCCGTTCGGCCTCGTCGGGGCCGGCCAGCAACCGGGCCGCGGCTCCGTCGAGGGCGACGGTGGCCTGCGGGCGGGTCAGGTCCATGGTGACCAGTGGCGTGTGTTGCACCCCGGGGGCGTCGGCGGCCACCGCGTACAGGCTCACACCGCCGGAACCCGTTGCGGCGACGATCAATTCGTCGGCGCTGTCCGCGTCGACAACCCGCTCGACGACGCCGGTGAGGGTGTCGCCGTCGGCGGTCACGGTGAGCGCCGACGGGTCGAACGCGCCACCGCGCTCGGGGACGGCGAACGCCGCAGTGCGTTCACCCTCGACCAGCGCGGCCAGCAGGTCGTCACGCACCGAACCTGCCGGGCACGCCACCAGCACGGGAATCGACAGGTACACGGTGCCGAACAGCGGGCCGCAGGCCAGCACGGCTCCGAATTCCTCGACTGCGACCGCCTGGTCGACCAGGGAGCCGCCGACGCCGCCGTCGGCTTCGGGGACCGACATGCCCAGCACACCGAGTTCGGACCCGAGTCGCCGCCACACCGCCGGGTCGAACCGGGGTTCGGACTCCATCAGGCGGCGCACCGCCGCCTCGTCGAAGTTCGCCGCGGCGAACTTGCGCACCGCCGTGCGCAGGGTGCGCTGCTCGTCGGTGAATCTGAACTCCGCACTCGCGATCTCAGCCACGCGGCACCTCCTTCCACGGCATCCCGGCGTCGGCCCGCAGATCGCCGGGCAGACCCAGCACCCGCTCGCCCAGGATGTTGCGCATGACCTCCGAGGTACCGCCCTCGATGGTGTTGGCCCGGCTGCGGAGGTACCGCTGCTGGATCGGTCCGCGCCAGTCGCCGGTGCCGGCGTTGGCGCCCCACATGGCGTAGCTGTGGTACAGAATCCCTTCCGGCCCAAGCAGATCCATGCAGAACTGGTAGATCTGCTGGTTGAGCTCAGCACCCACCATCTTGCCGATCGACCCTTCCGGGCCCGGGCCGCCCGACGTCGCCGACGCGCGGGAGCGTTCCGAGGTCAGCCGCTGGGCCTCCGCCCGCAGCCAGAGTGCCGTCAGCCGGTCGCGCAGCACCGGAGTATGCAGGTCCGGCCGCGCCGCCCACAGCTCAACGGCATCGGAGATCGCTCCGGCCCCCCGGCGGCTACCGCTGGCGCCCAGCGCGCTGCGCTCATTCATCAGCGTCGTCATGGCCACCCGCCAGCCGTCGCCCACCGCCCCGAGCCGGTGCGCGTCGGGAATTCGGGCGTCGGTCATATAGACCTCGTTGAACTCCGCCTGGCCGGTCATCTGGCGCAGCGGACGGCACTCCACACCGGGGGCGTGCATGTCCAGGATGAAATACGTCAGCCCCCGGTGTTTGGGGGCATCGGGGTTGGTGCGGGCCAACAGCAGACCCCAGCGGGCCTTGTGCGCCAGGCTGGTCCACACCTTCTGGCCGTTGATCACCCACTCCCCGTTTCCTGAGCCGTCTGGCACCGCCGAGGTGGCCAGGCCGGCGAGATCCGAGCCGGCACCCGGCTCGGAGAACAGCTGGCACCAGATGTCCTCAGTGGTGGCCAGCGGGCGCAGGAAGGCCTTCTTGAGGTCCTCGCTCTGGGCGTGTTCGCGGATCGTGGGTGCGGCCATGCCGTACCCCATCGGGTTCAGGCCCAGCGGCACCGGCCCGCCGGCGCCCTGCAGGACGGCGTCGGCGACAGCCTGCAAGCCGCGCGAAAGGCCAAGGCCGCCAAAGCCTTCCGGGAAGTTCACCCAGGACAGTCCGGCGTCGTAACAGGCGCCCAGGAATTCGGTCACCGGGACCTGTTTGGGATCATGCTGTGCGATGACCTGATGGGCCAGTTCGGCGACCCGGTCAGCAGCGGCGTTGCTGGTCACGGGACCAACCATACCCAGCATCCGCTCTGGCCCCGCTGGATGATCGGGACTAGTCCCAATGTCGCTCAGTTAAGTTCATGGGCCGGTTGTCAAGTGGCCGTTGATGGTGACGTCGACGGCGATCTTGTAGCTGTTGCGGTCGATGTCGCCTTTGGCCCGGTGTTTGGAGATGGCGCGTTTGACGACGCGGGGA
>CAIRCP010000028.1 GCA_903877095.1 uncultured Actinomycetes bacterium
ACCCGCCGACCCCAATCCGCCAGCCCACGACCGGACCCAACACCGAAACGCCGGCATCTGTCGGAGCCGTCGCCTAACATCACCAACCAGGAACCCGCGCCCCAGTCATTTACACCGGCGTTGGGACGCAACCCTCAGCACCGCGGCCGGTCCGACCGCGCGCACGACGTTGCCGGACCCGACGAACAAGCTGGCGCCGATGATCCCGCCGAGCGTGATCATCGTGACGTGCCGAGAGCGCAGTTTTGTGCTGTCTGTGGTGCTTTCGGTGGCCGTCATCCAAGGATTATCAGCGCAGTCGCCGGAAACGGCGGCTACTGCCGCGAATTTAGTCCCCTACCCTCTGGCCTAACTCCTCAACGCTGCTCGTACCTCGCAGCGCATCGTCGTCAGTCCTCTTCGAGCTGGGCGGCGACGTCGTCGGGGATGTCGATGTTGGTGTAGACGTCCTGCACGTCATCGCTGTCTTCCAGCGCATCGACCAGTTTCAGGACCTTGCGGGCAGTCTCGAGGTCGACCGCCACGGTCATCGACGGCTGGAAGCTGGCCTCGGCCGAGTCGTACTCGATACCGGCGTCCTTCAGTGCGGCGCGGACCGCCACCAAGTCGGTCGGCTCGCAGATGATCTCCCAGCTGTCATCGAGGTCGTTGACCTCCTCGGCGCCGGCCTCCAGCACCGCCAACAGCACGTCGTCCTCACTGAGGCCGTTCTTCTCCAACGTGACCATGCCCTTGCGGGAGAAGAGGTAGGCCACCGAACCGGGGTCGGCCATGTTGCCGCCGTTGCGGGTCATCGCGACCCGCACCTCGCCGGCCGCGCGGTTGCGGTTGTCGGTGAGGCACTCGATGAGCACCGCGACGCCGTTGGGCCCGTAGCCCTCGTAGGTGATGTTCTGCCAGTCCGCGCCACCGGCCTCTTCGCCGGCGCCGCGCTTGCGGGCCCGCTCGATGTTGTCGTTGGGCACCGAGGTCTTCTTGGCCTTGGCGATCGCGTCCCACAGAGTCGGGTTGCCGTTCGGGTCACCGCCGCCGGTGCGGGCCGCCACCTCGATGTTCTTGATCAGCTTGGCGAACATCTTGCCGCGCTTGGCGTCGACGACGGCCTTCTTGTGCTTGGTGGTCGCCCACTTGGAATGGCCGCTCATTGCTCTCCTGCGTCATCGCCGATACCGGTTCGTGCCGCCCGATTGTACTGGGCTGGCCGAATGAACCCGCACCGCGCTCAGGATTGCCGTTGCGCACGGACTGCGGTGCTATGCGCGTCCGGTCACCATGTCGACGAACAGTTTGTGCACCCGGCGATCACCGGTGATCTCCGGATGGAACGCGGTGGCGAGCACCGAACCCTGCCGCACGGCGACGATATGATCCCCGCGCTCCCCTGAAGCCCGGGCCAGTATCTCCACTCCCGGTCCGACCCGCTCCACCCACGGCGCGCGGATGAACACCGCATGCGCCGGACCGTCGAGTCCCCGGAAGTCGACATCTCCCTCGAACGAGTCGACCTGGCGGCCGAAGGCGTTGCGCCGCACCGTCATATCGATGCCCCCGAGTGCGGAGGCCTCCCGGCCCGGTTCCCCGGCGTCGAGGATCTCGCTGGCCAACAGGATCATCCCGGCGCACGATCCGTAAGCCGGCATCCCGTCGGCCAACCGGCGCCGCAGGGGCTCCAGCAGACCGAATTCGCGCAGCAGCAGACTGATCGCGGTGGACTCCCCGCCGGGGATCACCAGGGCGTCGACGGAGTCGAGTTCGGCCAGCCGCCGCACGGTGAACGCCTGCGCGCCGGCCTCACCCAACGCGGCCAGATGTTCGCGGGTGTCGCCCTGCAGGGCGAGCACACCGACTTTCGCGACGCTCATGACGCGTCGGCCGGCGGGCTGTAGCCCTTCTTGTATCGGGTGAGCCCTTCCTGCATGACGGCGGCCACCATGTCCCCGGACTGGGTGAAGATCTTTCCCTGGGTCAGCGCGCGGCCGCCGCCGGCCGACGGCGAGGACTGGTCGTAGAGCAGCCATTCGTCGGCGCGGAAGGGACGCATGAACCACATGGCGTGATCCAGCGAGGCCACCATCAGATGCGGCCGCTGCCCTGGGTGGTTGACCTGCGCCGAACCCAGCAGGGTCAGATCGCTCATATAGGCCAGCGCGCAGAGGTGCAGCAATGGGTCGTCGGGCAGCGGGTCCTTGTGTTTGAACCACACCTGCTGCTGGGAGGCCTTGCCGGGAAGCTTGTTGACCAGTTCGGTCGGCACCCTCCGGATGTCCCACTCGGCGAACTGCGCGATGCCGCCGTTGCCGAAGGGGCCGGGCGCGTCCGAAACCAGATCGTCCGGCGGGACGACAGGCGGCATAGCGTCCTGATGCTCGATGCCCTCCTGGACCGTCTGGAACGACGCCCCCATCGAGAAGATCACCTCGCCGTTCTGGACGGCGTTGACCCTGCGGGTGCAGAACGAACCGCCGTCGCGCGGGCGGTCGACGAGATACAGCGCCGGCTTGGTGGCGTCACCGGGCCGCAGGAAATAGCCGTGCAGCGAGTGCACGTTGAACTGCGGTTCGACGGTCCGTACGCCGGCCACCAACGCCTGTCCGGCGATGTGCCCACCGAATGTCCTTGAGAGAAAACCGGATTCGGGGTTGTAGACGGCTCCGCGGTAGATGTTCTCCTCGAGCTGTTCCAGGTCGAGGATCTGTTCGATGGCCATCTACGGTTCGGTACTGCTACCAGCCGCGCTGAGCCAGCCGGTGCGGTTCGGGGATGTCGTCGACGTTGATGCCGACCATGGCCTCGCCCAGTCCGCGGGAGATCTTGGCCAGTTCGTCGGGATCGTCGTGGAACGTGGTCGCCTTCACGATCGCCGCGGCCCGCAGTTCGGGATCGCCGGACTTGAAGATCCCCGAGCCGACGAAGACGCCCTCCGCGCCGAGTTGCATCATCATCGCCGCATCCGCCGGGGTCGCGATCCCGCCCGCGGTGAACAGCGTCACCGGAAGTTTGCCGGCCCGGGCCACCTCGACCACCAGTTCATACGGCGCCTGCAGTTCCTTGGCGGCGACGAACAACTCGTCCTCGCTCAACGACGTCAGCCGGCGGATCTCGCCGCCGATGGTGCGCATATGCGTGGTGGCGTTGGAGACGTCGCCGGTGCCGGCCTCACCCTTGGAGCGAATCATCGCCGCGCCCTCGGTGATCCGCCGCAGCGCCTCGCCGAGGTTGGTGGCCCCGCACACGAACGGCACGGTGAACTTCCACTTGTCGATGTGATGGGTGTAGTCGGCCGGGGTCAGGACCTCGGACTCGTCGACGTAATCCACGCCCAGGCTCTGCAGGATCTGCGCCTCGACGAAATGGCCGATCCGCGCCTTGGCCATCACCGGGATCGAGACCGCCGCGATGATGCCGTCGATCAGGTCGGGATCGCTCATCCGGGCCACGCCACCCTGAGCGCGGATATCGGCGGGCACCCGCTCCAGGGCCATCACCGCCACCGCGCCGGCGGCTTCGGCGATCCGCGCCTGTTCCGGGGTGACGACGTCCATGATGACGCCGCCCTTGAGCATCTCGGCCATGCCGCGCTTGACCCGCGCGGTGCCGGTCTGCGGGGCCGACGAGCCGTTGGTTGCAGCAGCGTTATTCATTGGTGCTCCTCCGATCAGTGGATTGAGTCTAGATTGCGCGCGAATGCGGTGATCGCGGCGGCGTCAGCGGATGGGACGCGGGTCGGGCGGCGGCGCCTCCGCCGCGGCCAGGTCGACGGCCTCGGTCAGCAGTTCGCCGAGTTGCAGCGGGTAGACCTGCTGGCCGGCGGACACCAGTGCGCCGATGGCCGTGACGTCACACCAGCGGTGGCCGTGAATGTAGCGCCGTTCCAAGGCGGTGCGCCCGGCCGGCGACGGCTCGAACCGGCTTGTGCGGTGCACGAAATAGAACTCTTCGCTGGCCAGGACGGCGCCGTTGAAGTGGATGATCGAGTCCCGCCGCCATACCGGCCCGACCATCCGGTCGGCCTCGGCCCGCAAACCCGTCTCCTCCGCGAGTTCCCGCGCGGCAGTCGCGGCCAAAGACTCCCCCGGCCGGGCGCGGCCGCCGACGGTGAACCACCAGAGCGGGGCGGTGCCGTCGGTGGCGGCGGGGTCGGATCCGCACAGCAGCAGCACCGCCCCGTCGTGGTCGAGCAGCACCACCCGCGCCGAAGTGCGGGGCCGGGCCGTCATCGAAAGTTCACCGCTGCGTCGACGATTCAGCGCTGGGCGAGTTCGGCGATCTCGAAATACCTTGGCCGCGCGGCGTGTCCGCCGAGCCGCAGCCAGCCGACCGCCTGTCGATCGCGCAGCGCCAGGGTGTCCCGGACCGCGTCGTTGTGGAACCGGCGCGCCAGCAGCACCCGCGACTCGGCTTCCCCGAGTTCGGTCATCAGCGCCGCCGGGACGGCGTCGGGGTCCAGCATCGAGAGCGCGGTGGACAACTCGTTCTCGCAGGCTTCCCGCGCCGCCCGCGGCGCCCGTTCGGCCGCGTCAGCCAGGGCTACCAGCCGTCGCCCCTCGGGGCTGGATCCGTAGGCGTCGGCGGCGATGGCCCGTGCCACCACCGCGCGGCGGGCAAGGGCCGCGTCGAGCGCCTGCCAGGACAGGTCGTAGCGCACGTGCAGACGGTTGAGCCGGTTCGCGGTACGGAAGGCCCAGACCGCCACTCCCAGGACCACCAACACCAGGACGGCGACGCCGATCCACAGCAGTACAGAGGTCATGACTCGGCGGGGGTCGGGGTGGCTTCCGCGGCGGCGGCGGTCCGGGTGCCGGCGACGGTGACTTTGACACCGGCGACGGCGACGGTCTCGTAGACACGCAAGATCTCGTCGGCGACCACCGACCAGTCGTACTGACGCACCGCCGCGGTGGCCGCGTCCACGTAACCCGCCCGCAATTCGGCGTCGCCGAGCACGGCGATCAGCGCCTCGGCCAGCCCCTCGGAGTCCTCGACCTCCGCCAGCCGGCCGGCGTTTCCGTCATCGAGCACCCGGCGGAAGGCGTCGAGGTTGCTGGCCACCACTGCGGTGCCGGCCGCCATCGCCTCCACCAGCACGATGCCGAAGCTCTCTCCCCCGGTGTTCGGCGCGCAGTACACGTCGGCGCTGCGCAGCGCCGAGGCCTTCTCGGCGTCGTCGACCTGCCCGAGGAACCGCAGATGCCCGGCCAGTTCGCCGGCCTGCTCGCGCAACTCGTCCTCGTCACCACGGCCCACGATGAGGATCTCGATGTCGGGAAAGTGTTGCGCCAGTAAGGGTAAAGCCCCCAGCAGGACCGCCATGCCCTTGCGCGGCTCGTCGAACCGGCCGAGGAACAGCACGGTCTTCCCGGGCCGCGGGTAGCCCGGCAGCGGCTCCGCCGAGGCGAACGAGGCGACGTCGACTCCGTTGGGGATCTGCACGGCATCGGAGCCCAGGGCCTCCATCTGCCAGCGCCGGGCCAGGTCCGACACCGCGATGCGGCCGACGATCTTCTCGTTCCACGGCCGCAGGATGCCCTGAAAGACGCTGAGCGCCAACGATTTCGTGGTCGAGGTGTGGAATGTCGCGACGATCGGGCCCTCGGCGACCATCAGCGCCAGCACCGACAAGCTCGGCGCATTGGGTTCGTGCAGGTGCAGCACGTCGAATTCGCCTGCGGCGATCCACCTTTTGACCAGCCGGTGGGTGGCCGGACCGAACCTCAATCGCGCGACCGAGCCGTTGTAGGGAATCGGCACCGCTTTACCGCCGGAGACGACGTAGTCGGGCAGCGTCACATGCGGCGACGACGGCGCCAGCACAGAGACGTAGTGGCCGCGCTCCCGCATCACCTCGGCCAGTTGCAGCACGTGCGCCTGGACTCCGCCGTGGACGTCGAAGGAGTACGGGCACACCATGCCGATGCGCATCAGCGGGTGTCGTCTTCCGGGCGGGCTTCTTCCAGGCGCGCTCTGCGTCGTTCGGACAGGTCAGCCATCCACAACGGCTGAAGCATGTGCCAGTCCTGAGGGTGCGCGGCGATGTTCATCGCGAACCGGTCGGCCAGCGCCTGGGTGATGACGCCGATGTCACCGGAACTGGTGTCGATGGCGTCGTCGATCCGGACGACGCAGTCGGCTCCGTCGTAGTAAACGTGCGCCGGATGCAGCGGCGCTCCGGTCTCGATGGCCAACTTCGCCGGGCCGGCCGGCAGCCGGGTCGGCTCGCCGAAGAACTGCACCGGAACCCCGGAGCGGGACAGGTCGCGGTCGGCCATCAGACAGACGAAAACGTTCTGCCGCAACCGTTCTTCCAGCACCTCCATCGGCGGCCGGGCGCCACCGGTGGTCGGCAGCACCTCGAATCCCAGGCTTTCCCGGAATTCGACGAACCGGTCGTAGAGCGATTCGGGCTTGAGGCGCTCGGCGACCGTCGCGAAGGTGCCGTAATGCTGGGCCAGCCATACCCCGGCCATGTCCCAGTTGCCGCTGTGCGGCAACGCCATCACCGCGCCGCGCCCGGCCCGGTGCGCCGCCGCGAAATGCTCGGCCCCGATGAACACCTTGTCCAGCCGGGCCGAGACGTCCGCCAGGTCCATCGAGGGCAGCCGGAACGCCTCCCGCCAATAGCGGGCATAGGACTCCAGCGCCGCGCGCATCAGGGAGTCCGGCACCTGGTCGGGGGTGGTTCCGATCACCCGGGCCAGGTTCTTGCGCAGCTGGTCCGGGCCTCCGCCGCGCGCCGCATACCGTGCCCCGGCGTCGAAGACGTTGCGCGCCAGTCGGTCCGGCATAGCCCGCACCAGGCGCCACCCGGCGGCATAGCCCGCGTCGGAGATGTTCTCGCCGGACGGGATCAACCGGCGGCCGGCCTTCCGCAATGATCCCGGACCGAAGCTCACGGCGCTGCGCTCCCACTGTCGTCCGCGCCCGGCGGCGGGATGGGAATCAGGTCCATCGCCGCCGGCGAACTGCGCACCGAGTGCATTCGCTGACCGACGGTGATCAGGCTGGCCACTGCCAGCAGCCACATCGCCACGTGCAGGGCCATCGGCATCGGGAAGCCGGGCAGGTCGGAGATGCCCGCGCCGCCGAGGGCGATCACCAGCCGTTCGGGCCGCTCGATGAGCCCGCCGCTGGCGTCCAGGCCGCTGGCTTCCGCGCGGGCCTTGATATACGAGATCACCTGCGAGGTGACCAGGCAGATCATGATGGCCACTGCTAGCGACGAGCTGTTCAGACCGAAGACGGCCCACCAGAGCAACCCGCAGAACACCGCGCCGTCGCTGATCCGGTCGCAGGTCGCATCGAGCACGGCGCCGAACCGGGTGCCGCCGCCGCGTTCGCGGGCCATTGCCCCGTCGAGCATGTCGGCCAGCACGAAGAACCAGATCACCAGCCAGCCGACGAACAGGTGACCGGCCGGGTACAGGGTGAGCGCGGCGAGCACCGACCCCGCCGTGCCGATGATCGTCACGCTGTCCGGCGTCAGGCCCATCTTCAACGCACCCCGGGCGACCGGCCCGCTCATCTTCGAGTAGGCCGCCCGGGTCATCAGGTAAAAGTCGCTCATGGCTGACCGGTCCATTCCGCAGCCAGCAGTGCCCTGGTGTCGCGCAACAGCTGCGGGACCACCTTGGTCTGCCCGACCACCGTGATGAAGTTGGCATCACCCGACCAGCGGGGCACCACATGCATGTGCAGATGCTCGGCCAGCGATCCGCCGGCGGAGCGGCCGAGGTTCAGGCCGACGTTGAAGCCGTCCGGGCGGGAGACCGACTTGATGACGCGAATCGCCTTCTGGGTGAACGCCATCAACTCCGCGCTCTCGGCGTCGGTGAGATCCTCCAGTTCCGACACCCGACGGTAGGGCACCACCATCAGATGGCCCGGGTTGTACGGGTAGAGGTTGAGGACCGCGTACACCAGTACACCGCGGGCGACCACCAGGCCGTCCTCGTCGGACATCGTCGGAATGTCGGTGAACGGCTCCTTGGATTCGGACGAGCCGCCGAACGTCGGGGAGCCGACGATGTAGTTCATCCGGTGCGGGGTCCACAGTCGCTGCAGCCGATCCGGATCCCCCGCGCCCCGGTCGATCACCGATTCCTGCGCTGAACCCTCAGTCACGGTCGGCCCTCACCGATTCGGCTGTCGGAGCGTCGTTCTGGCGGGTGTCGATCCAGGACCGGACCGTCGCGACGGCCTGCTCCCGCGGCACGCCGTTGACCTGGCTGCGATCGCCGAACCGGAAGGACACCGCTCCGGCTTCCACATCGCGGTCGCCTGCCAGCAGCATGAACGGCACCTTCTGATTGGTGGCATTGACGATCTTCTTGGCCATCCGGTCATCGCTGGCGTCGACCTCGACCCGCACGCCATGAGAACGCAGTTGCGCGGCAACGTCTTCCAGATAGGGCACGTGCTCGGCGGCGACCGGGATGCCGACCACCTGCACCGGAGCCAGCCAGGCCGGGAAGGCGCCGGCGTAATGCTCGGTCAGGATGCCGAAGAACCGCTCGATGGAGCCGAACAGTGCGCGGTGGATCAGCACCGGCCGCTGACGGGTCCCGTCCGCGGCGGTGTATTCCAACTCGAACCGCTCCGGCATGTTGAAGTCGAGCTGGATGGTCGACATCTGCCAACTGCGGCCCAGTGCATCGCGCACCTGCACGCTGATCTTCGGACCGTAGAACGCCGCGCCGCCCGGGTCTGGGACCAGTTCCAGCCCGCTGGACTCGGCGACCTCACGCAACGTCTCGGTGGCCTCCTCCCACATCTCGTCGGAGCCGACGTACTTCTCCGGGTCCTTGGTGGACAGCTCCAGATAGAAGTCATCGAGACCGTAGTCGCCGAGCAGGTCGAGCACGAAGCGCAGCAGCGAGGCCAATTCGTCGCGCATCTGCTCGCGGGTGCAGTAGATGTGCGAATCGTCCTGCGTCATACCGCGCACTCGGGTCAAGCCGTGGATCACGCCGGACTTCTCATAGCGGTAGACGGTGCCGAATTCGAAGAGCCGCAACGGAAGTTCCCGGTAGGACCGCCCGCGGGACCGGAAGATCAAATGGTGCATGGGGCAGTTCATCGGTTTGAGGTAGTAGTTCTGCCCCGGCTTGCGCAGGGTGCCGTCCTCGGCGTATTCGGCGTCGATGTGCATGGGCGGGAACATGCCGTCGGCGTACCACTCCAGGTGGCCGGAGGTGATGTAGAGCTGCTCCTTGGTGATGTGCGGGGTGTTGACGAACTCGTAGCCGGCCTCGATGTGCTTGCGCCGGGAGTACTCCTCCAACTCACGGCGCACGATCCCCCCCTTGGGGTGGAAAACCGGCAGCCCGGAACCCAATTCGTCGGGGAAGCTGAACAAGTCGAGTTCCACGCCGAGCTTGCGGTGGTCGCGGCGCTGGGCCTCTTCGATCAGTTCCAGGTGGCGGTCCAGGGCCTCCTGCGACTCCCACGCGGTGCCGTAGATGCGCTGCAGGCTGGCGTTGCGCTGGTCGCCGCGCCAGTACGCGGCCGAGCTTCGGGTCAGTGTGAACGCGGGGATGTACTTGGTCGTCGGGCAGTGCGGGCCCCGGCACAAGTCTCCCCACACCCGTTCCCGGGTGCGGGGGTTCAGGTTGTCATAGGCCGTGAGCTCGTCCCCGCCGACCTCCATGATGTCGGCGTCGCCGGACTTGTCGTCGACCAGTTCCAGCTTGTAGGGCTCGTCGGCCAATTCGCGCCGGGCTTCGTCTTTGGATTCGTACACCCGCCGGGAGAAGAGCTGGCCCTCTTTGACGATGGCCTTCATCCGCTTTTCGAGTTTCTGCAGGTCGTCTGGGGTGAACGCCTCGGGCACGTCGAAGTCGTAGTAGAAGCCGTCGGTGATCGGCGGTCCGATGCCCAGCTTCGCCGCAGGGAAGAGTTCCTGGACGGCCTGGGCCAGCACGTGGGCGGCCGAGTGCCGGATGACGCTGCGGCCCTCGTCGGTGTCGGCGGCTACCGGGACGACGTCGGCGTCGGCGTCGGCGTCGGGAGTCCAGCTCAGGTCGCGCAGTTTCCCCTCGGCGTCGCGCACCACCACGATCGCCCCGGGTTCGCCGCGGCCGGGTAGTCCGGCGTCTCGGACGGCCGCTCCCGCGGTGGTCCCGGCCGGGACCCGCAGCAGGTCGGCCGGTACGGGGTGTGCGGGGGCGCTCATCGACATCTCTTTCTCGGCGGCGGTGCGTGGCGGGGGCCGCGACAATGGTATCGACACCCCTGTCAGGGCCAACCGACGCCGAAGCCGACGGGCCTACTGCCTGCCCAGCCCTAGGGGACTTCGAAGCAACTCGTGGTCCAGGCCCACCAGCCGAGCCAGCCAGTCGATCCCTCCCAGCAGCCAGAGCGTCACTACCACCACAGCAGCCGTCAGCACCGCCCCCAGCCACTGGACCCAGGCCGGCTGAAGTCGAAACCACGCCATCGCGGTGTCATAGCGGCTCCGGGTGTAGGTGAGGGTCCGTTTGGCCCAGTAGAACTCGGTGGCCAGGATCGCCAGGCCGAGGAACACGATCGCCCAGCCCGGACCGGGGTACGGGATCGCGGCTACACCGACCAACAGCACAGTGAGGCCCACCACCGCCACCAGGACGCGGTAGCCGAAGTCGAGCAGCGCGCGCTCCCGCAACCGTTCGCGACGCGCCACCCACCGTCGCGCCTTCCCGCGTCCCGCTTCGGGGTTGTCCGCAGCCATCAACGACGAGATTACGGGCGGTGGGCCTCCACCGGTCCGGTTCGGGAGCCGGGGGCGGCTCGCGTCTCGACGCGGGCAGCCGTCCCGGGCATCGTGGAGGAATGAAACTGGCCGATCTCGCCGGGTTGCCGCTCACCTACCGGGAGGTCGGGGCAACAGCCGCGACCATGCCGGCCGGCTATACCCACCTCCAGATGTCCCGGCGGATCGGCACGGGACGCCCGCGCTTCGAGCAGGCGGCCGTGAAGGTGATGCGCTACGGCATGCTGCGCGGCGCCGGCCTGCGCGTCAGCGCATCGACCGAGGTGGCGCAGGTCGGTTCCGACGTGCTGGGCCGGCTGGGTCCGTTCGTCGCTCCGTGCCGGGTGGTCTACGTGATCGACGAACCCGACCGTCGGGGCTTCGCCTACGGCAGCCTGCCGGGCCACGCAGTCATCGGCGAAGAGATGTTCGGGGTGCGCTACGACCCCGCCGACGGCGCGGTCTATAGCGAGGTGGTGGCGTTCTCCCGGCCGGCGACCTGGTGGAGCCAACTCGGCGCCCCAGCGCTGAGAGTGGTTCAGCACCTGGTCTCGCGCCGGTATCTGAGCGCGGTGTAGCCCGATTCGGCAGACGCGGGCGACGGCGGCGACGTTAGTGAACAACTGCGCAGAAAACCGCGAATTAGGTTGGTGCACAGGCGATTATGCGGCCGAGTCGTTGACCGGTGGCGCTTGTGGTTGGAACGGTTCGTACCACCACCAGTCGGCTCGTTCTCCCAGTGGTCCGGGGCATGGTGGGACCGCGGGTGGTGGGGTGCTGGGTGGTCGGGCCAGTGATTTGTGGTGGAGCTGTTGGCCGTCGCTGTCGGTG
>CAIRCP010000029.1 GCA_903877095.1 uncultured Actinomycetes bacterium
CACCGACAGCGACGGCCAACAGCTCCACCACAAATCACTGGCCCGACCACCCAGCACCCCACCACCCGCGGTCCCACCATGCCCCGGACCACTGGGAGAACGAGCCGACTGGTGGTGGTACGAACCGTTCCAACCACAAGCACCACCGGTCAACGACTCGGCCGCATAATCGCCTGTGCACCAGACAGATCCGCGATTCACCGCGCGCTTTTCTCAATGACGTCGCAACCGCGATCGCGGGTGCCGCCCCGTAACGGGATTGACTAGGCGTCAGGTGTAACCCATTGCCGCCCAAACAGTTTCATCGTCTCTTAGCGCCAGCCACGATCACTGTCTGGATCACTTCCTCAGTCCTCCGGGTTGTAGCCGAGGTTCGGCGCCAGCCAGCGCTCGGCCTCCTGCAGCGTCCAGGCCTTGCGCTTGGCATAGTCGGCGACCTGATCCTGGGAGATCCGGCCGACCACGAAGTACTGCGACTGGGGATGGGAGAAATACCAGCCGCTGACTGCGGCGCCGGGCCACATGGCCATCGACTCGGTCAACTCGATGCCGGTGCGCTCCGTGGCGTCCAACAATTCGAAGAGCGTGGCCTTCTCGGTGTGCTCCGGGCAGGCCGGGTAGCCGGGGGCAGGGCGGATTCCGACGTACTTCTCCCCGATCAGTGCCTCGTGGTCCAACTGCTCGTCGGGCTGATATCCCCAGAACTCCTCGCGGACCCGCTGGTGCATCCGTTCGGCGAACGCCTCGGCCAGCCGGTCGGCGAGCGATTCCAGCAGGATCGCGCTGTAATCGTCGTTGGCGGCCTTGAACTCAACAACCTTGTCGTGGCTGCCGAGACCCGAGGTGACGGCGAAGCCGCCGACATAATCAGCCAGACCGGTGTGCTTGGGCGCGATGAAGTCACCCAGCGACCGGTTCGGCACGCCATCGCGGTGCTTGCCCTGCTGGCGCAGGTTGTGCAACCTGGTCAGCACCGTACTGCGGGTGTCGTCGGTGTAGACCTCGATGTCATCGCCGACCGCGTTGGCCGGGAAGAACCCGATCACCCCGTTGGCCCGCAGCCACTTCTCCTTGATGACGGTGTCGAGCATCTGCTGGGCGTCGTCGTACAGCTTGCGGGCGGCGTCGCCGGAGGCCGGGTTGTTGAGAATGTCGGGAAAGCGGCCCTTCATCTCCCAGGCGTTGAAGAACGGCTGCCAGTCGATGTACTCGCGCAGCTCGGCCAGGTCGTAATCGAGAAACTCCCGAATCCCCGCGCCTGCCAACGGAACCGGCGGCGTGTAGTCCGCCCACTCGATCGGCGTTCGGTTGACGCGGGCCTTCTCCAGCGTCAGCATCGGCCGCTCGTTCTTCTCGGCGTGCCGTTCACGCAGGGAGGCGTAGTCCTTCTCGGTGGCCTCCAGCAGAGCCGGCCGCTGCTTGTCGTCCAACAGCGCGGCGGCGACCGGCACCGAACGGGACGCGTCCTTGACCCACACCACCGGGCCCGACCGGCGCGGCGCGATCTTCACGGCCGTGTGGGCGCGCGAGGTGGTCGCACCGCCGATCAGCAACGGGATCTGGATCCCCTCGCGCTCCATCTCGACGGCGAAGTTCACCATCTCGTCCAGCGACGGGGTGATCAGGCCGGACAGCCCGATGATGTCGGCGTCATGTTCCTTCGCCGCGTCCAGGATCTTCTGCGCGGGCACCATCACGCCGAGGTCGATCACTTCGAAGTTGTTGCACTGCAGGACAACTCCGACGATGTTCTTGCCGATGTCGTGCACGTCGCCCTTGACCGTGGCCATGATGATCGTGCCGTTGGTGTCTTTTTCCGCTGACGCGCCGGATTCCGCCTTCTCCGCCTCGATGTACGGAAGCAGATATGCCACAGCCTTTTTCATCACGCGAGCGGACTTCACCACCTGCGGCAGGAACATCTTCCCCGCGCCGAAGAGGTCGCCGACGACGTTCATGCCGTCCATCAACGGGCCCTCGATCACCTCGATCGGGCGACCGCCGGCCGCGGCGATCTCGGCCCGCAATTCCTCGGTGTCGGCGTCGACGTTGGCGTCGATGCCCTTGACCAGAGCATGGGTGATCCGCTCGCGGACTGGAAGGCTGCGCCACTCCGCCGCGGCCGGATCTTCGGCTTTCTCGGTGCTGTTGAACCGCTCGGCGATCTCCAGGAGTCGGTCGGTCGCGTCCTCGCGACGGTTCAGGACGACATCCTCGATGCGCTCCCGCAACTCGGGGTCGATCGCGTCGTAGGGCACCAGCGCGCCGGCGTTGACGATGCCCATGTCCAGGCCGGCCTTGATGGCGTGGAAGAGGAACACCGCGTGGATCGCCTCGCGGACCGGGTTGTTACCGCGGAACGAGAACGACACGTTGGAGATGCCGCCCGAAATGTGAACGCCGGGAAGGTTTTCCTTGATCCAGGTACAGGCGTCGATGAAGTCGGTGCCGTACGTCGCGTGTTCCTCGATGCCGGTCGCCAGCGCGAAGACATTGGGGTCGAAGATGATGTCCTCGGCCGGGAATCCGACCTCCTCGGTGAGGATCCGGTAGGCGCGTTCGGTGATCGACTTGCGGCGCAACAGGTTGTCCGCCTGCCCGTCCTCGTCGAAGGCCATCACGACGACGGCGGCGCCGTACTTGCGGCACAGCCGGGCCTCCCGGATGAACTTCTCCTCGCCCTCCTTCAGGGAGATCGAGTTGACGATCGGCTTGCCCTGCACGTTCTTGAGGCCCGCCTCGATGACCTCCCACTTGGACGAGTCGATCATCACCGGGACCCGGCTGATGTCGGGCTCGGCGGCGATCAACTTGGTGAACCGGTCCATCGCGGCGACGCCGTCGATCATGCCTTCGTCCATGTTGATGTCGATGACCTGAGCACCGACCTCGACCTGCTGCAGGGCCACCGACAGCGCGGTGTCGTAGTCCCCGGCCTTGATCAGGTTGCGGAACCGGGCGGAGCCGGTGATGTTGGTGCGCTCACCGATGTTCACGAACAGGGAATCGTCGGTGATGTTCAGCGGCTCCAGGCCCGAGAGCCGGGTGGCGACGGAAATGTGCGGCACCTCGCGCGGCGCCTTGCCCTCGACGACCTCGGCGATCGCGGCGATGTGCGGCGGCGCCGTTCCGCAGCAGCCGCCGACCAGGTTGACCAGGCCGGCGTCGGCGAAGTCAGCGATGTAGCCGGCCTGACGCTCCGGGGTCTCGTCGTACTCGCCGAACGCGTTGGGCAGGCCGGCATTCGGATAGCAGGAGACGAACGTGTCGGCGATCCGCGACATCTCGGCGATGTAGGGCCGCATCTCCGGGGCGCCCAGGGCGCAGTTGAGGCCCACCGCGATCGGCCTGGCGTGCCGGATCGAGTTCCAGAACGCCTCGGTGACCTGACCGGACAGCGTCCGCCCGGAAGCGTCGGTGATGGTGCCGGAAATGATCACCGGCCAGCGGCGTCCGCGCTCCTCGAACAGCGTCTCGACGGCGAAGACCGCGGCCTTGGCGTTCAGCGAGTCGAAGATCGTCTCGATGATGATGATGTCGGAACCGCCGTCGACCAGGCCGTTGGCCGCTTCGAGGTAGGCGGCCACCAACTGGTCGTAGGAGACGTTGCGGGCGCCGGGGTCGTTGACGTCCGGCGAGATCGACGCGGTCCGGGTCGTCGGCCCGATGGCACCGGCGACGTAGCGGGGTTTGTCCGCGGTGCTGAACTCGTCACAGACCTTGCGGGCCAGGGCGGCGCCGGCGTAGTTGAGCTCATAGCCCAACTCGTGCATGTCGTAGTCGGCGAGCGAGACCGAGTTCGAGTTGAACGTGTTCGTCTCCAGGATGTCCGCACCCGCCTCGAGATATTCGCGGTGGATACCGGCGATGATCTGCGGCTGGGTCAGGGTGAGCAGGTCGTTGTTGCCCTGCAGAGCGGTCGGCCACTCGCTGAACCGCTCGCCGCGGTACCCGGCCTCGTCCGGCCGGTCGCGCTGGATCGCCGTGCCCATCGCGCCGTCGATGACCATGATCCGCCGGCGCAGTGTCGCCGTCAGCTCGTCGGTGCAGTCGGGGCGGATGTTCGGCGCAAAAATGTGCGGCCCAGAGGTGTCGGGTCCCGAGCCGTGCACGGGTGCGTTCACATGCACTCCTTCCTCATCGGAAGGCGTCCTTAACTCTGCCGAGCGTGGCGGATTCCGGCAGGCAGCCGAACCCGTTGCAACGCCTCTCGACCAGAAGAGTCTACGTTGTTATCCGAGGTTGTTATCCGGGCGGTTTCCGGACGAGCATCGGCTCATTGCAGCCAGGCAGGGCTTAGGCTGGACCGATGACGTCGTGGAAGTTCGATGGCACGCAAGGCCCCAGCCTGCCCGAACTCCACAACACCATCGTCGTGGCGGCGTTCGAGGGCTGGAACGACGCGGGCGACGCCGCCAGCGACGCGCTGGAGCACCTCGACGAGATATGGGAAGCCCAGCCGATCATCGAGATCGACGACGAGTCCTACTACGACTATCAGGTGAATCGTCCGGTCATCCGGCAGGTCGACGGCGTCACCCGCGAACTGGTGTGGCCGTCGATGCAGATCTCCTACTGCCGTCCGCCGGGCGCCGACCGCGACATCGTGCTCATGCACGGCGTCGAGCCCAACATGCGCTGGCGCACCTTCTGCGCGGAGTTGCTCGGCATCGCCGACAAACTCAACGTCGACACCGTCGTCATCCTGGGGGCGCTGCTCGCCGACACCCCGCACACCCGGCCGGTGCCGGTCTCCGGGGCCGCCTACTCCCCCGATTCGGCCAAGGCGTTCGGGCTGGAGGAGTCGCGTTACGAGGGACCGACCGGGATCGCGGGGGTGTTCCAGGACGCCTGCGTGGCGGCCGGGATTCCGGCCGTCACGTTCTGGGCGGCGGTGCCGCACTACGTGTCCCAACCGCCCTGCCCGAAGGCCACCGTGGCACTGCTGCGCCGGGTCGAGGACGTCCTCGACATCGAGGTTCCCCTCGGCGACCTGCCCGAGCAGGCCGAGGAGTGGGAGTTGGCCGTCACCGAGATGACCGCCGATGACGAGGAGATCGCCGACTACGTCGCGAGCCTGGAGCAGCGCGGGGACGCCGAGGTCGACGTCAACGAGGCGTTGTCGAAGGTCGACGGCGACACCCTGGCCGCCGAGTTCGAGCGGTATCTGCGGCGTCGCGGGAAGTAGTCTTTCCGGGGGACTTTTAGGAGGTCGTGGCATGAAACTGGCACTGAGCGACGCCGATCTGGCGTTCCGGGATGAACTGCGGGAGTTCTTCAACGAGACGTTCCCCGCCGGGATCCGCGAGCGGGTCCGCACCGAGAGCCTGAACTACCCCGACGACGTCGTCACCGCCATGCGGGTCCTCAACGAGGCCGGCCTTGCGGTGCCGAACTGGCCGGTGGAATGGGGCGGTAAGGACTGGACGCCGCTGCAGCGCCAGATTTGGTCCGAGGAGATGCGGATGGCCAGCGTCCCCGAACCGCTGGCGTTCAACGCGAGCATGGTCGGACCGGTGATCGCCGAGTTCGGATCACAGGCGCTCAAGGAACGGTTCCTGCCCGCGACGGCCAACCTGGACATCTGGTGGTGCCAGGGCTTCTCCGAGCCGGAGGCGGGTTCGGATCTCGCCTCACTGCGCACCACCGCGGTGCGCGACGGCGACCACTACATCATCAACGGCCAGAAGACCTGGACCACGCTGGGCCAGTACGCCGATTGGATCTTCCTGCTGGCCCGCACCGACCCGAACGCACCGAAGAAGCAGGCCGGCATCTCCTTCATCCTGGCCGAGATGTCCACTCCGGGAATCACTGTGCGCCCGATCAAGTTGATCGACGGCAGCTACGAGGTCAACGAGGTGTGGTTCGAGGACGTCCGGGTACCCGCCGATCAGCTGGTCGGCGAGGAGAACGCCGGCTGGAGCTACGCGAAGTTCCTGCTGTCCAACGAGCGCACCGGCATCGCCCGGGTCGGCACCAGCAAGGTGTGGCTCACCGAGGTCAAGGAGCACGCCGCCAAGACGGCGCTGGGCACCTCGACGCTGCTCGAGGACCCGCTGTTCGCCGCCCGGGTGGCCGAGGTGGAGAACGAACTGCTGGCCCTGGAGCTGACCCAGCTGCGGGTCAGCGGTTCGGAAGCCGGCGGCCAGCCCAACCCGGCGTCGTCGATCCTCAAACTGCGCGGCTCCCAGCTGCAGCAGGCGGTCACCGAGTTGGCGGTCGAGGTCGCCGGCCCCGACGCGCTGCCGTTCGAGGCGCCCGAGGCGGTGGATTCCCCGGAGTGGGCCCAGCACGCCGCGCCGCGGTACCTGAACTACCGCAAGACCTCGATCTACGGGGGCAGCAACGAGGTGCAGCGCACCATCATCGCCTCCACCATTCTGGGACTGTAAGGGCCGCCCGATGAACTTTGACATGACCGAAGAGCAGCAACTGCTCGCCGACACCACCCGCGAGGTGCTGTCCGGCTACGACACCGAAAAGCGCAACACGGCGGTCGATTCCGACCAGGGCTACAGCCCGCAGGTGTGGCAGCAGCTCGCCGAGATCGGCATCCTCGGCCTGGGATTCGACGACCCGGGAGATCCCGACGCCTCCGGTCCGATCGAGGTGCTGGCCGTGATGACCGAGGTGGGCCGCCGGCTGGCGCCCGAGCCGGTCGCGGCGGCCGCGCTGATCCCCGGCGGGGTCATCGCCGAGCACGGGTCGGCCGAGCAGCGCGCGCTGCTCGACGAGGTGGCCGCCGGTAGCCGGCTGCTGGCCTTCGCCCACACCGAGCCGGGCCGGCGCGGCGCCGCCGAACTGGCGACCCGGGCCAGCGAAGACGCCGGCAGCTGGACCATCACCGGCCGCAAGAACCCGGTGCTCGCCGGAGATCACGCCGACACCCTCGTCGTCACCGCCGCCCTGCCGGGTGGCGGCGACGGACTGTTCCTGGTCGACGGATCGGCGGTCACCCGGGTCGGCTACCGCACCTTCGACGGCCAGCGCGGCGCCGACATCACCTTCGACGCCGCACCGGCCCAGCCGCTCGGCGACGGCGGCGACGCCACCGCGGCCATCACCGCGACCGTGCTGAGCTTCCAGTCCGCGCTGTGCGCCGAGGCGGTCGGGGCGATGGACGAATCACTGCGCCTGACAACGGATTACCTCAAGACCCGCAAGCAGTTCGGGGTGCCGCTCAAAACGTTCCAGACGCTGACCCAGCGCGCCGCCGACATGTACGTCTCGCTGGAACTGGCCCGCAGCATGAGCTACTACCTGGCGGTGTCGGTCGCCGACGGCAGGTTCGACCCCACGATCGGCGCCCGGGCCAAGCTGCAGATCGGCCGCTCCGGGCAGCACATCGCCCAGGAATCGATCCAGTTGCACGGCGGTATCGGCGTCACCGCGGAATACCCGATCGCGCACTACGCCGCCCGGCTCACCGCCATCGATCAGACCTTCGGCTCGGCGACCGACCAGCTGCGCTACCTGGTCGGCCAGGTCGGCAGCTACGGCACGGTGATGCTCTAACCGGGGATGCTCTACGGGCTCACCTTCACCAGCTTGGGCGGCTGCCACGTCCCGTTGAGCGCCTCGTCCTTGGGCCAGTACAGACGCATGAAGGCGGTGAAGGGTCCCGGCGGCGCGGGCAGCCAGTTCGGCTGCTTGGCGGACTCCGGCGGGCTGTTCTGGATGTAGAGCGTCAGGCTGCCGTCGGTGTTCTTGGTCAGGTTCGGCAGCATCGGCGAGTTGATCACGTACCGGTTGATCGGGTTGTCCACCAGGAGGCTTTCGGGCAGCTTGTACATCGTCACCGACCAGAATGCGTTGACCGGCGGGAGCTCGCCGGGGCCGAAGGTGAGCGTGTACTTGTTCTCACCGCTCAACGGTTTTCCGTCGGAGTCGGTGGACAGCACCGGGTACACGGCCTCCTGCTTGGAGTTGCCGTAGATGCCGATCACCGCGGCAGCCATCCGATACAGGTAGTTGTCGCCGGTCTGTTCCTTGGATCCGAACAGGTCACCGGACTTGACCTCGCCGGTGTCGATCTTGTCCTTCTTGAACGTGGTGAACTCCGCCCACGCGTCGGCCATCCCGCCGGAGAACGCTTTCTGCAGCTCAGGGCTGAGTTTCTCGGAGCTGAACGTGCCGTCGCCGGTCAGCCCGATGGAGGCGAACCGGGCCCGGACGGCCTTCTCGGACTCCATCACCGGTGCGTACTTGAGCTGGAAGTCCAGCAGGTCGAAGAACTTCAGCGAGGTCTTCTCGTCGTCGGAGCTCAGCGGAGTCGGAAAGTCGATGGCCGGGGCCGCGGCCGGGGCCGGCTTCTTGAGGAACGCCGACAGCGGCATGGCCTTGTATCCGGCCTGGATCTTCTTGACGTTCTCCAGGTCGTCCGGGCCGAACAGCTGGGTGCGGTAGGCGACCAGCGCGAAGTCGGTATCGGACGTGATGACGTCTTTGACGCCCTCGGGCTTCTGACCCGTCCACCCCGGCCCGGCCAGCAGGTAGGCGCCGCCCTCGCTGCCGGTGGTGCGGCTGCCGACGTAGGCGAAGTTGTAGGTGTAGCCGTCGATGAACTGCAGGGAGTAGTAGCGATCGGAGATCGGCGGCACCAGCAGCACCAGTGGCTCAGTCCGCAGATCGGCCCCCAGCATCGAATAGGGCGTGTCGGAGTTGGGAGTCTGGACGGCCGTGTCCTCGGGTGTGAAAACCCTTGCCACACTGTGGACTTCGTTCCACGGGCCCTTGTACTCGGGGCTGGCGGGATTGATGAAGTAGGAGTACTGGATCCGGTAGCTGTCGACCATCGGGAAGCCGTAGATGTAGGCCTCCTTGGCGATTATGCGGGCCTGCTCGGCGGTCACCGGACCGCCCGGCACCGACGTGGCCGGCGGTTTGTCGGACGCCTGATTGGACCCGTCGCAACCGGCCAGCAACAGGGCCAGAAGTGCGACGACGATCGCTATCGGATTGCGCATGACGCACCAACCTAGCCCATCGACCGGGGCCGGGGCCCCGCGCGCTACAGCGGAATACCGAGGAGTGCGTCGACCGCCGTGGCCACCAACGACGGGCCCGTGGCGTCCCGGCCGCCGTATTCGAGGGCGTCGGTGGCCCAACCGTCAAGGGCAGCAAGAGCTTTGGGGGTGTCAAGGTCGTCGGCGAGATAGCGGCGCAGGCGGCCGACCACGTCGGTCGCGTCCGGCCCGGCCGGCAACACCGTCGCCGTCCGCCAGCGGTGCAGCCGCGCGCTCGCCTCGGCCAGTACCTCGTCGCTCCAGAACCGGTCGCTGCGGTAGTGCCCGGCCAGCAGACCCAGCCGGATGGCGGCCGGGTCCACGCAAGCGGCCCGCAGCGCCGACACCAGCACCAGGTTGCCCCGGCTCTTGGACATCTTGTGCCCGTCCCAGCCGATCATCCCGGCGTGCACGTAGTGCCGGGCGAAGCGGCGCTGGCCGGTCATGCACTCGGCATGGGCGGCGGAGAACTCATGGTGCGGGAAGATCAGGTCCGAGCCGCCGCCCTGGACGTCGAACCCGAAACCGATGCGGCTCAAGGCGATTGCCGCGCATTCCACATGCCAGCCCGGCCGTCCGGCTCCGAACGGCGACGGCCAACTGGGCTCGCCGGGCCGGTGCACGCGCCACAGCAGCGCGTCGAGCGGATCGGATTTCCCGGGTCGCTGCGGGTCTCCCCCGCGCTCGGCGAACAGCCGCAGCATGGTGTCGCGGTCGAAGTTGGACTCGTAGCCGAACACCGGGTCGGCGTCGGCGCGGAAGTAGACGTCGGGGTACTGCGGATCGTCGACGACGTAGGCGGCGCCGCCGGCCAGCAATTTTTCGACCATTTCGACGACTTCCGGAATGGCCTCGGTCGCCGCGACGTAGTCCTGCGGCGGCAGCACCCGCAGGGCGGCCATATCCGCCCGGAACAGGTCGGTCTCCCGGGCGCCGAGGTCGCGCCAGTCGATGCCGTCGCGGTCGGCCCGTTCGAACAGCGGGTCGTCGACGTCGGTGACGTTCTGGACGTAGTGCACCCGGTGGCCGTGGTCCAACCACACCCGGTTGACCAGGTCGAAGGCCAGGTAGGTGGCGGCGTGACCGAGGTGGGTGGCGTCGTAGGGGGTGATGCCGCAGACGTACATGGTCGCCGTCGGCCCCGGCACGGTCGGCCGGACCTGCCGGTCGGCGCTGTCGTAGAGCCGCAACTGCGGGCCCCGGCCCGGCACCCGGGGAACGTCGACGGAATCCCAGGCGTGCATCAGCCGGCCGGCCACATCGCGTCGAGTAACACACCGGCGATCTCCGGCCGGCACATCAGCAGATCGGGCAGATACGGGTCGGGACGGTTGTACCGCAGCGGCGAGCCGTCCAGCCGGGTGGCGTGCAGCCCGGCCGCCTGCAACACCCCGGCCGGCGCGGCCGAGTCCCACTCCCATTGACCGCCGGCGTGGATGTAGGCGTCGGCGTCGCCGCGCAGCACGGCCATCGCCTTGGCGCCCGCCGAACCGATCCGGACGAACTCGATGTCCAGCCGGTCGCGCAGCAGCCACAGGACCGCCGGCGGACGGTTGGAACTGGCGGTGATGCGGATCGGGCCGGGTCGGGGCGCGGGTGGGGCGACGGCGGTGTCGCTGCAGTGCACCTGACCGAGTGCCGGAAGCGCGACCGCGGCGTCGGTGATCGTCCCGTGCGGGCCGCCGCCCTGCCACAGGGCAACATGCACCGCCCAGTCCTCACGGTGCGGCAGGGAGTACTCCCGGGTGCCGTCGAGGGGGTCGATGATCCACACCCGGTCGGCGTGCAGCCGGGTCAGATCGTCGTGGGCCTCCTCGGAGAGCACCGAATCGCGGGGGCGCTCCTGGCGCAGCCGGCGCAGCAACAGCGCGTTGGCCTGGGCGTCCCCGGCGTCGCCCAGCGCGGGCGGGAAGCCGTGGCCGATCTCGTCGCGCACCGCCAGCAGCAGCCGCCCGGCCTCCTCGGCCAGATCGGCGGCCAACTCGGCATCGGTACGAACCACCCAGTCAGTATTGCCGATGCGCCGAACCGGCTCGTCGGCGCGGGCGGACGGCACATTTGCCCGGCGCGGGCGGACGGCACATTTGCCCGGCGCGGGCGGACGGCACATTTGCCCGGCGCGGGCGGACGGCACATTTGCCCGGCGCGGGCGGACGGCACATTTGCCCGGCGCGGGC
>CAIRCP010000030.1 GCA_903877095.1 uncultured Actinomycetes bacterium
CCATGCCGATCTTCCCTCGCGCGACCCGGAACCACGACCTCAAACTGCCCGTCGCGCAAGCGACCTTCCGCAAGGTGTTCTCCATTTGGTTGGCCGGCCTTGGACTATCTGGAATCACCACACATCGGACCCGCGCAACACCCCGGTGACCGCACCATTGCCCCAGAGCGCCCACGTCAGCGCGTAGGCGAGAACGAAGAACGAGGTCAGTGGATAACGGCGCAGCACGCCCAGCGGTCCGTCGGCCTCGTGAATCGTCACCGCCGCCCCCTCCCGGACGTCCAAACCCGCGCCCGACGGCATGCGGCTACCCGAAGTCCATCATGGAACATCGGCGCCCGCCCGTGTGGCGGGTGTAACGATTCGTGGGCATGATCGGAAAACACCGTAAGAAGCCTTCTCCGAAAGGTAGGTGCGACGTGGTCGCTGCAGGACGGTTCCCGTTGGTCATTGGCACGCTCGGAGTAGCGCTGGCCGCAATCTCGGCTCCGCTCGCGGCAGCCGATCCCGCAGCGCCGGCCGATCCGGTGGCGGCGCCGGCCACCGTGGTGCCGGCCACCGTGGTGCCGGCGGCCGATCCGGCAGCCGCTCCGGTCGCTGACGCCGCGGCGTCACCCGCCGCTGATCCGGCAGCGGCCCTCACTCCGCCCGACGGCGTGCAGCACCTGCCCAGCCCCAACAGCCTGCCGCCGGGCACCACGCACGAGGCTCCGGATCATCCGACGACGGGCCTGCTGCGCGAAGTCTGGAATGCGATACGCAACGGCGAGATGTCGGGCCCGGATGCGCTGAAGCTGCTGGCAACCCGGCCGATCGATCCGCAGAAGCTGGCGGCGAGCACGCCGTCCAATCAGGGCGGGGCGCCGGTAGCCGACCCGGCGCCCGCTCCCGCGCAGATTCCCGCGCCAGTTCCCGCGCAGATTCCCACGCCGGTTGCTCCGGCTCCGGCGCCGGCGTCCTAAGCGAGGCTTTAGGCGACCGTCGCGACGCTGACCGCGACCTCGTTGCGGCGGCGGAACGGAATGGTCCACGGCGGGTCGTAGAACCACGTCACCGGCTCACCGGCGGCGTAGATGTCGTTGTCGCGCAACGTCTTCAACAACTCCTCAGTCCGCGCTTTGATCACCTCGGGCTTGGCCAGACCGGGAAAACGCAGCACTGCCATCTGCTCGCCGGGGACGTGAACCAGCCGCACCCGCTCGTCATTCGGCGTGGGCAGACTGTCCATCGTCTTGTCGGACGGCATGAAGAATCGGATCACCCAGGTGCCGGTGCTGCCGCGCTGAGCGGCCACCGGGGCGGTCATCGCGATCTTCTGGCCCTGTTCCTGGGCGACGGGCGCGGTCATGGCGATCTTCTTGCTGCCTTTGTTGCCGCCGAAGATGTAGCGCGCCAGCCGGCGGAAGCCTTCGTTGCGGGCCGCCTCCTCGTTGGCGTCGATTGTGGTCTCGGCGGCGATCCGCGATCCGTAGCGACGGATCTCGACGTCACCGACGCGGCGCTCCACCGTGTAGGGGGGCTCCTCGGTGCCGCTGCGGATCCCGACGATGGAGCCGCCGGCTTCGGCGACCTGTCCCGCCGCCTTGCCGACCGGGCCCGCGAGCTTGCCGACCGTGCCGGCGATGTTGTTCAGCATGTACGCCAATCTACCGGCGCAAACGGGAGCCGTGCCGGTCTTCGGATTCAGCCCTTGGTGAGCGACGCGTAGCGCGTCCGGTGGTAGTCGGTGGACCCGAACTCGTACTGCAGCGCGGTGAGTCTCTTGAAGTAGTGGCCGATGGCCAGTTCCTCGGTCATCCCCATTCCACCGTGCAGTTGCACCGCGTTCTGGCCGACGAACCGGGCCGCACGGCCCACCGTTGCTTTGGCCGCCGACACCGCCCGTGCGCGCGCGTCCGGTTCGGCGTCGAGGTTGAGCACCGCGAGGTGGGCCGCCGCCACCGACTGCTCGACCTCCATGTACATGTCCACCATCCGGTGCTGCAGCACCTGGAAACTGCCGATCGGCGCACCGAATTGCTGGCGCTGCTTGCAGTATTCGACGGTGTCGGCCAGTACGGTGCGCATCGCCCCCACCGCCTCCGCGCACACCGCCGCGGCACCTTCGTCGCGCGCACGGGCCAGCGACGGCCAGGCGTCCTCGGCGATCAGCGCCGCGGCGGGCAGTCGGAGTCCGTCGAACACCAGATCGGCGGCGCGGCGGTCGTCGATGGTCCGGTATGCGTGCACCTCGGCACCCGCCGGTGGAGCGGCGGCGTCGAACTCGGTGAGGAACAGCGAAACACCCTGCTGCTCAGCGGGTTCGCCGCCGGTGCGGGCGGCGATCAGCAGATGGGTGGCCAGCGGTGCCGCCATCACCACGGTCTTGGAGCCGGTGAGCACCCAATTCTCACCGTCCCGAAAAGCGTTGGTGGACAGACCTTCCCAGTGATCGCCGGACGCCCCCTCGGTGACCGCCAGGGCGACGACGGCGGATCCCTCGGCGATGCGCTCCAGCACCGCCGTCGCGGCCTCGCCGCCGGCCCGGCGCAGCAGCCCGCCGGCCACCACCACGGTGTCGACGTAGGGCTCGATCACCAGCGCCCGGCCCAGTTCCTCGGCGATCACCATCGTCTCGACCGGACCGCCGCCGCTGCCGCCCACCGCCTCCGGCAGGGTGGCGCCCAGAATGCCCAACTCGCTGGCGAAGGCGTGCCAGATCTCGGGCTGCCAGCCGTCGCCGGTCTTGGCCGCGGCCCGGCTGGCCTGCACGGTGTACCGGGCGCCCAGGAACTTGCCCAGACCGTCGCGCAACATCTGCTGTTCATCACTGAGTTTGAAGTTCACGAGCCCCCCTACAGTCCCAGAGTCGCTTTGGCCAGGATGTTTCGCTGAATCTCGTTGCTGCCGGCATAGATTGACCCGGCGCGGTCGTTGAAGTAGCGCAACGGAGCCACCGCCTGCCAGGCGTGCCCGCTGACATAGCCGTCGGCAGGTGGGGCGAAGTCTGCGATCGGGCCACCCGGCCGCGTGGCATGCGGTTGGTAGACGCGGCCCCGAGGTCCGGCGGTCTCCATCGCCAGTTCGGTGATGACCTGGCTCAGTTCGGTGGACAGGATCTTCAGCATCGACGACGCCGCGCCGGGGTTCTTGCCCTCGGCGACGGTCGCCAGCACCCGGTATTCCAGGATTTCCAGCACCTCCGTGCGGATGCGGGCATCGGCCAGTTTCGCGGCGAACGCCGGATCGTCGATCAGGCTGCCGCCGCCCGGACCTGGTTGGTGCGCAGCCTCGTTGGCGATCTCCTCGGCCATGACCTGCAACCCGGGGGCCATCGCCCCGCCGCCGCGTTCGAACTCCAGCAGGTACTTGGCGACCGTCCAGCCGTCGTCGATCGCGCCGATCACATTCGCTGTGGGCACCCGTACCGAGTCGAAGAAGATCTGGGTCTGGATCTCCTCGCCGGAGGTCATCACCAGGGGCCGGATCTCGATGCCGGGTGAGGTCATGTCGATCAGCAGGAAGGTGATGCCCTGCTGCTTGCGGGCGCCGCGGGTGGTGCGCACCAGTGCGAAGATCCAGTTGGCCTCCATGGCGTGGGTGGTCCAGATCTTGCTGCCGGTGCAGATGAGGTCGCCGGCCGATTCATCGCTGACGGCGGCCATGGTCAGGGCGGCCAGGTCCGAGCCCGCTTCCGGTTCGGAATAGCCCTGACAGAAGAACACCTCGCCGGTCAGGATGCGCGGCAGGAAATAGGCCTTCTGCTCTGGTGTGCCGAACGCAATGATCGCGTGCGCGACCATCCGAATTCCCATGGGGGACAGGGTCGGTGCACCGGCCAGGGTGGACTCCCGGCTGAAGATGTAGTGCTGGGTCAGGGTCCAGTCGGTGCCGCCGTACTCGACCGGCCAGGCCGGTGCCGCCCAGCCCCTTTCATGGAGGATCGCCTGCCAGGTCATGCTCGCGTCGTGGTCGGCGTACACGCTGGTCATCAGTCGCCCGGCCTGACGCAGGTCGTCGGTGAGTTTCTCGTCGAGGAACGCCCGCACCTCGTCGCGGAACGCCAGATCCGTCTCCGACCACGCCAGGTCCATGCGGCGCCACCTATCTGCGAACGGCTGTTGGCAGAAACGGTAGACGGTCGGGCGCGCAGGTGCCAATTGCGGTACTCGTGCTGGCCTTTCGTTCGGGCCCGTTATCCCCCGATCGGTGGACGCGCTATTCATCCGCAGGTTGGGCCGGTCGGCAGACACGGCCGGGCCGTGGCGCGCAGCACAGTTGAGCCATGAAAACGTACCTGCCCTCGGCAATCATCGGAACCGCCCTGACCGCAGCCGGCATCGCCTTCGGCGCCGTCGCCGCTCATGCCGCTGTCCCGCACACTCCGGAACCCACGGCTGTCTACACCGCGATCCTCGACAGCAACGCTGGGCCGGCAATCTAGATCGTCGGTGCCGCGCCCAGCACGTGCTGGATCACCGACGGCGCCTCAGCAGCAGCGCGCCCCGGGATTGGCGTTCGAGGCGCGGTGCCGCATCCGCCAGTACTCGGCCTCGGTGATCACCGACTCACCCGGATGCAGGCGGCGGTGATGCGCGAGGTAGCGCTGGTAGTGGTTGTCGCCCATCAATGAGCTGACGTACCAACGGATCTGGCCGATGATTCCGGCAAGCCGTCCCACTGCTTCTGCACCTCCTTCTCCACCGGCGTGGCGAACAGATGAGAGGGCCCGAAAAGCTTTGACGGGATCGGGGTTTCGACGGCCAGTGGGCGCCCGCCGCCGCGGATCGACCGCACGGCCATCACCACCGCCGACGACACCACCACGATCACGACCAGGGCAAAGATGATCGACAAGGTGCCCTGGATGAAGGTGTTGCGAACCACCTCGTGCAGTTGCGTGGCGTTTTTGGCCGCCCCGAAGGATGTCTTGCCGGCCTCCTCGGCGTTGCGGTACTGGAAATGCTGAGTCCAGTAGCCCAGCTTGGGATCGCCGGAGAAGATCTTCTGCCAGGACGCCGTCAGCGTCACGACGAGATCCCACAGCAGCGGAAGTCCCGGAATCCAGGCCCATTTCAGCAGGCCCATCTTGATCACGACCACCGTCACCACCGTCAGCGCGATGGCCGCCAGTAACTGGTTGGCGATACCGAACAGCGGGAAAAGCGTATTAATGCCGCCCAGCGGGTCGGTGACGCCCATCAGCAGGATGGATCCCCACCCGGCGACAACGATGATGCTGCACGCCCAGGCGCCGACCTTCCAGCTCGGGTCGTGCAGCCGGCGCAGCGGGCCGCCGAGGTTGCTCAGTCCGTCGGACAGCATGAACCGGGCCACCCGGGTGCCGGCGTCGATGGTGGTCAGGATGAACAGCGCCTCGAACATGATCGCGAAGTGGTACCAGAACCCCTTGAGCCCGCTTCCGCCGAACACCGAAAGCACCTGTGACATACCGAATGCCAGCGTGGGCGCGCCGCCGGTGCGCGAGATGATCGACTGCTCACCCACACTCGTCGCGGCGTCGGTGATCTCCGCTGGTGTGATCGGCGCCCCCGACAGCCCCAGTTTGTTCACGTAGGCGGCCGCCGTCTCGGCGGTGGTGCCGGTCGCCGCCGACGGCGCGTTCATGACGAAGTACAGGTGCTGGTTGAGGATTGACGCGGTGATCAACGCCATGATTGCCACGAACGACTCGGTCAGCATTCCGCCGTAGCCGATCAGCCGCATCTGGCTTTCCTTCTCCAGCAGCTTTGGTGTGGTACCGGAGGCGATCAGCGAATGGAAACCCGACAGTGCGCCGCAGGCGATGGTGATGAACAGAAATGGGAACAGCGAGCCGGCGAACACCGGTCCGGCACCGGATTTGGCGAACTGGGAGATCGCCGGGGCCTGCATCACCGGCCGGACCAGCAGGATGCCGACGGCCAGCAGCGCGATGGTGCCGACCTTCATAAAGGTCGACAGGTAGTCCCGCGGTGCCAGCAGCAGCCACACCGGCAGCACCGAGGCCGCCAGGCCGTAGATGATCAGGCACCACGACAGCGTCACCTTCGACAGCGTGAACCACTGTGTGCCCCAGTCGGTGTGAGCGATCCAGCCGCCGGCCACCACGGCCAGCAGCAGCAGCGCCACCCCGATCAGCGACACCTCCGAGACTCGCCCGGGCCGCAGGTAACGCAGGTACACGCCCATGAACAGGGCGATCGGGATTGTCATTGCGATGGAGAACACGCCCCACGGGCTCTCGGCGAGCGCGTTGACGACCACCAGTCCCAGCACCGCCAGCAGGATCACCATGATGACGAGCACGCCGACGATCGCGGCCGTCCCGCCGACGCCGCCGAGTTCGTCGCGCGCCATCTGGCCCAGCGAGCGTCCGCGCCGCCGCGTCGAGATGGCCAGCACCAGATAGTCCTGTACGCATCCGGCCAGCAACGCGCCGACGATGATCCAGATGGTTCCCGGCAGATAGCCCATCTGGGTGGCCAGCACCGGACCCACCAGCGGGCCGGCACCGGCGATCGCGGCGAAGTGATGTCCGAAGAGCACCCGCCGGTCGGTCGGCATGTAGTCGGTGCCGTTCTCGTAGATCTCGGCCGGGGTGGCGTGGTCGTCGCGGGGTTTGACGATCTTCATCTCGATCAGCCGGGCGTAGAACCGGAACCCGATGACGTAGGTGCAGACTGCGGCGATGACGAACCACACCGCGTTGACGGTCTCGCCGCGCAGGAAGGCGATGAGGGCCCAGGCGATCGCGCCAAGGACGGCCACGGCGCCGAAGATGAGCCGGTGCCGCACGGTGATCGGGGAGCGGTCGACGATCGCGACCGGCGGCAGGTCTTTGTCGGTGCGGATGAACGTGACATCGCCGCGGACTTCTTCGATGTAGTCCGGCGACGTGACGGGTACTGACACCTTGCCCCTCCTCACAATCGGCGTTTCGCTGGCGTGATCCTGCCACGCCGAGCGGTTCCCCCGCCGATCTGCGCCATTGGGGGATGTGTTTCCGGCGAATCGGCGCACACTCAACATCTGCGATATCGGAGGTGGGGCCATGCCGCCATGGCGACTGCGTGACTATCACGACCAGGATCTGGATCAGGCCATCAGCGTGTGGGACCAGAGCCGTGGCCCCGGATCGGCCGAACCGGTGTTCAGTGTCGCCGAGGTGATGGCGGCTGCCCGCGCCGGCCAGCCTGCGGTGGTGGCCGAGGCCGGTGACGAGGTGATCGGCATGGCGGTGGCCCAGACACAGGGCGAGCGAGCGTGGATTCTGCTGGTGGCCCTGGCGGCGCGGTGGCGCGGCCGGGGAGTGGGCTCGGCGCTGCTGGCCGACCTCGAACGCCGACTCCGAAGCCTGGGCGTGCGGCGCATCTGCGCGGTGATGTCCGAAGGCGCTACGGGTGCTGCGGCACTGGAGAATTCGGGCTACACCCGGCGGGACAACCTGGTGTATTACGAAATGCTGGAGCACCTCGGCCCGGATCAGGCCAACTTGCTCGCCGATCTGGGCGGGCAGATTCTGCCGCCCGGCCTGTGGGGCGATCTGGCCGGCATGGAGTACGAGAAGCAGATCATCGAGCGCCGCATCGTCGACCCGCTCGCCCATCCCGAGGTGGCCGAGCGATACGGCGTCAGTCCGCCCAAGGCCGTCATCCTGTTCGGTCCACCGGGAACCGGGAAAACCAGCTTCGCAAAAGCGATTGCGTCGCGGTTGGGCTGGCCGTTCGTCGAACTCTTCCCGTCGCGACTGGCGGCGGCGAGCAGCGGCGGTCTGGCCGCATCGCTGCGGGAAGCGTTCGCCGACCTGGCCGAACTCGACGAATTGGTGTTGTTCATCGACGAGGTGGAGGAGATCGCCACCACCCGCACCGGCGCGTCAACCGCCGAACTGGGCGTCACCAACGAACTGCTCAAGCTCATCCCGGCGTTCCGCCAGCACGACAGCCGCCTTCTGGTGTGCGCCACCAACGCGGTGCACTCGCTGGATTCGGCGTTCCTGCGCCCGGGGCGCTTCGACTACGTGATCCCGGTCGGGCCGCCGGATCAGCCGGCCCGCCGGGCGGTGTGGGAGCGCTATCTGGGCGGCGTGGTCCGGGGCGGGGTCGACGTCGAGCGTCTGGTCACCGCCTCCGAACTCTTCACGCCGGCCGATATCGAGTTCGCCGCCCGCAAGGGCGCGCAGGCCGCCTTCGAACGGGAGATGCGCGACGGGCGGGGCCTGCCGGCGGTCACCGAGGACTTTCTCACCGCGATCGGACAGATCCGACCCACCCTGAGCCCGGCGATGCTGGCCGAGTTCGAACGCGGGAAGAGTGAATTTGCCCGTTTGTAGTCGTGAACAGGGTTACGTGAATCGAGCGGGTGGTACAACATAGCGATGCCTGAGACGCGGCGCGGTGTGAAGACTGTCGAACCAGGGTCGGCAGGTGCCCGGACGTGGACGTTCCTGACCAATCACGGGCATGTGCTGTTGTGTCTGGCGCGCGGAGAAGCGCTGACTGCGCGGGAACTGGGCCTGCAGATCGGCATCACCGAACGCGCCGTTCAGGTGATCCTCGCGGACCTGACCGACAGTGCGTACCTGATCAAGAAAAAAGTGGGCCGACGCAACCTGTATACGGTGAACCGCAGAGGCCGTCTCCGTCACCCGCTGGAGGCGCACCACACCATCGGTGAGTTGATCACCGCACTGGAATAGCAAACCCTGGAGGGCCGCCATGCCGATCGCACTCACCGACGACCACCGCGAACTCGGCGAGGTCGCCCGAGCATTCCTCACCGCGCAGAAGGCCAGGTGGGCGGCGCGGGAGTTGCTCGACGCCGACGATGAGACCCGCCCGGCGTTCTGGGGTGACCTGGCCGAACTGGGCTGGCTCGGCCTGCACGTCGACGAGGCGTACGGCGGGTCGGGATTCGGCCTGCCCGAACTGGTGGTGGTCATCGACGAACTGGGCCGCGCCGTGGCACCCGGCCCGTTCGTCCCGACCGTGGTGGTCTCCGCGGTGCTCTCCGCCATCGGCAGCGACGAGCAGAAGGCCCGGCTGCTGCCTGGCTTGATCGACGGAACCCGAACCGGCGCAGTCGGTTTCGGCGGCGCTCTGACGTTTTCGGGTGATCGGGTATCCGGCGACGCCGGGGTGGTGCTGGGCGCGGCCCTGGCTGACGTGCTGCTGCTGGTTGCGGGAGACGACGTGGTGCTGGTGGAGCGCGACGCCGACGGCGTCGTCGTGGAGGTTCCCGGCAGCCTCGACCGCACCCGCCGCTCCGGTCGCGTCACGGTGACCGACGCCGGCGCCGAGGTACTGCCGGGAGGGCGGGCTGCCGCGCAGGCGTACGCGCGCACGCTGTTCGGGGCTGAGGCCGTCGGCGGGGCGTCGGACTGTGTGGACTCCGCCGTCGAATACGCCAAGGTGCGTGAGCAATTCGGCCGGACCATCGCGACGTTCCAGGCCGTCAAGCACCATTGCGCCAACATGCTGGTGGCCTCGGAGTCGGCGCTGGCCTGCGTGTGGGACGCCGCCCGAGCGGCCGGGGAGTCCGCTGCGGACGGGGGCGCGCAGTTCCGGCTGATCGCCGCGGCCGCCGGCGCGCTCGCCTTCCCCGCCTACGTCCGCAATGCCGAACTGAACATCCAGGTGCACGGCGGCATCGGATTCACCTGGGAGCACGACGCGCATCTGCACCTGCGTCGGGCGCTGACCGTGCAGGCACTGCTCGGCGGCGACGGACCGGCCACCGACGTGTTCACCCTCACCGCGGCCGGCCTCAAGCGGTCCAACAGCCTGGACCTGCCGCCCGAGGCCGAGGAGATGCGCGCCGAGATCCGCGCGGAGGCCCAGCGCATCGCGGCGCTGGACGAGAAGGCGCAACTCGACGAGTTGATCGCCACCGGCTACGTGATGCCGCACTGGCCCAAGCCGTGGGGCCGGGCCGCCGGGGCGGTCGAGCAACTGCTGGTCGAGGAGGAGTTCGCCGCTGCCGGCGTCCAGCGCCCCGACTACGGCATCACCGGCTGGGTGATTTTGACGCTGATCCAGCACGGAACCCCTTGGCAGATAGAACGTTTCGTGGAGAAGGCGCTGCGCAAAGACGAGATCTGGTGCCAGCTGTTCTCCGAGCCGTCGGCCGGGTCGACGCCGCGGCGGTGAAGACGAAAGCCACCCGTGTCGACGGTGGCTGGAAGATCAACGGGCAGAAGGTGTGGACCTCCGGCGCGCACTACGCCAAGCGCGGCTTAGCCACGGTGCGAACCGATTTCGACGGTCCCAAGCACGCCGGGATCACCATGGTGATCCTCGACATGTTGGCCCCCGGCGTTGAGGTGCGGCCGCTGCGTCAGATCACCGGCGGCAAGGAATTCAACGAGGTCTTTCTTCAACGACGTCTTCGTGCCCGACGAGGACATCGTCGGCGAGCCCAACGCCGGCTGGACCGTCGCACGGGCGACGCTGGGCAATGAGCGGGTCAGCATTGGCGGGGGAGCAGGCGGCATCGCGCCGGCCTCGGCCTGGCTGGTGCACCTGGTCCAGACCCACGGTGACCGGATGGCCGGCGCCGTGCAACGGGTGGGCCGCTTCGTGGCCGACGACCACGCGCTGCGCCTGCTGAACCTGCGCCGCGCAGCGCGCAGCATTGCCGGTGCGGGCCCAGGCGCTGGTCCTAGTCTCGAAGGCAACATCACCAAACTCAAACTGGCCGAACATTTCGGCGAGCAGGGCGCCATCGCCGCCGCACTCGTCGGCCCCGAACTCGCCCTGGAGGGCGGCGAAGGCGCTCTGGCCGCGCGGGCTGCCATGGGTGCGCGCGGCATGGCGATCGCCGGCGGCACCTCGGAGGTGGCCCGCAATCAGATCGCCGAACGCATCCTCGGCATGCCCCGCGACCCGCTGATCAAGTGAGCCCGAAACCCTGAGCGCTCAGTCCTTGAGTTCGTAGGTGCCGCTGTAGGACAGCACCTCGCCGACGAACACGTCCTCGGCGGCCCGGTTGATCACCGGCTTGCGCACGATGGACAGCGCGTTCTTGGCCTGGTCGTCGGTGGCCGAGCCCTGACCGTGCAGTTCCACCGCGTAGGTCGACATGTCGTTGACGAACACCGCGACCATCCGGTCGATGTGCGACTCGGTGAGGTCGGACAGGTCGCTGACCGAACCCGGCCGGGTCTGCCCGTGATCCAGGGCGAGCGCGGCCGACTCCAGGATCAGCTGGGAGTAGACGATCTGGGTGAACAGCTGTCCGAGCACCTGCAGGTAGTCGAGGTCCTTCTGCTGGTCCTCGGTCGGCGGGGCGGTGAGCACCAACTGGGTGAAGGCGTCGATCTGCTCGCGGAACACCGCGACGTTGGGCAGATGCGCGAACCGGTCGAACGCCGGGCGCCAGTCGCCGAACCCGACGGAGCCCAAGCCCTTTGCCGGACCCTGATGGAACAGGTAGGCGTCGTCGGCGGCGTCCTGGCGCACCGGGATCTCCGGGTAGTCCTGCGCCGCGCCGTGCGCCGCACCGAGGTAGCGGGGCATGAACTTGAGCACCAGGGCGATGTTGACATGCACGGTGCCCTCCAGCTTGGGCAGCGCCCGGATGTCGGAGGCGGCCCGGCTGAAGTAGGTGTCGCGCTCGAACCCGCGGGCGGCGATCACATCCCACAGCAGGTCGATGACGCGTTCGCCCTCGCTGGTGACCTTGGCCTTGGTGATCGGGTTGAACAGCAGGAAACGACGGTCGTCCTCGCTGGCGCTGCGGAAGTAATCGGTCGAGCGGGCGGCGAAGATCTTCATCGCCACCAGGCGGGCGTAGGCGTCGGCCAGCATCCGTCGCACATGCGGGAACTCGGTGACCCGATTGCCGTAGAGGATCCGGTTGTGGGCGTGCGTGACGGCCTCGTAGAACGCGTGCTCGCTGATGCCGATGCTGGCCCAGCCGAGGTTGACCTTGCCGACGTTGACGGTGCCCAGTGCGGCGTCGAAGGCCGCCTTGCCGACGTGCAGGATGTCGCCGGGCGCCACCGGGTAGTCGTGCAGGTTGAACGCCGCGACGAACATCTGTCCGGCGACGACGTTCTTGAGCAACTCGTATCCGGAGTGGCTCGGGTCAACCAGGAAGAAGACGTGCTCGCCGGGGTGCTCGGGATCGTCGTCGGCGAACTTGCCGTAGACCGACAGCCGGCCGGCGGCGTTGCCGTTGCCGATGTACCACTTGCCGCCGCTGGCGGAGAAGCCGTCAGCCGTGCGGCGCAGGATCATGTCCGAGGAGTAGATGTCGGCGCCGTGGTCGCGCTCGGACAGGCCGAACCCGAAGATGTTGCCCTCGTCCAGAAGCTTCGCCACCTCGACGCGGGCCGCGTCGTTGTCGCTCAGCCACACCGGTCCCAGGCCCAGGACCGACACCTGCCAGGCGTACCAGTGCGCCAGCGAGTAGAAGCCCAGGATCTCGTTGAGTTCGTTGATCCGGGCCAGGTCCCAGCGGGCGTCGTCGTTGCCGACCAGCGCGCCGACCTCGGCCGGGGTGGCGAAGGTCGAGAAGATCTTCTTCTGGGCGACCAGGTCGAGGTAGTCGGTGTACCACTCGCCGGAGTAGTACTCCTCCTTGTTCTTCGCCAGGCCCTTGGTCTCGAAGAAGTCGACCAGCGCCAGCAGCTTTTCGCGGGTTACCTCGTCGAACGAGGTGGGGTTGTACGTCGCGGGATTGAAGAGCAAAGCCATGGCGACAAGGGTAGGGCTGGACGATCCCGGACGCCAATTGGCTGACGGCTCTACTGTGTCCGGTTCTACTGTGGCCCCATGGCACCCGTCGAGATCTCCGTACGCGGCTCGCACACCGTTGCGCTGGCCCCGCAGCAGGCGACCGTCTACGCCACCGTGGTGGCCGACGGACCCGAACCCCACCCGGTGTTCGACGCGGTCGCCACCGCTCTTGCGGAGGTCACCCGTTCGCTGGAATCCCGCCATGACACCTCGGACGGCCCGGTGACGACGTTCGCCGTCGAGCAGGTGCAACGGGGCTCGCACCGGCCGTACCACCCCGAGGGCAGACAGCTTCCGCTGGTGCACACCGCCACGGTGACGATCACGGCGACATTCACCGACTTCGACGACCTGGCCGCCTGGGTGGGCTGGTCGGCCGGTGTGCCGGGACTGGGGGTCGCGCACATCGACTGGACGCTGACCGAAGCGACCCGACTGGAGGCCGAGCGCGGCACGCGGATCGAAGCGGTTCGCGACGCCAGGCGGCGTGCCCAGGACTACGCCGACGCGCTGAGCTTGGGTCCGGTTGCAGTCCACAGCATCAGTGACCCCGGAACCGGCGGGCCGGCGATGCCCAAGGTGATGATGGCCCGGGCGATGTCGGACGCGGGCGGCCCCCCGCAGATCTCCCTGCGGCCCGACGAGGTCGAGATCCAGGCTCAGGTCGAAGCGACGTTCGTGGTCGGCGGATGTGGCTGAGCGCGGCGGGCAGGAGCGAAGCGACCGGGGGGATAATCAGCGCGGCGTGATGCCGTCACGTCCGGGGTTGGCCGGCTGGGTGCGGACGCTCGGGCTGTTTCTCGCCGTCCTCGTCGGCTACCTGGCCGGTGCCCTGTTGTCGTATAAGGCGTTCGGCGCCTCCGAACTCGGTCCGGCGTTCTTCCCACCCGCCGGTGTCACCGTGGCGGCGATGCTGCTCAGTCCGCGTCGACGATGGCCCGCGGTGGTTGCCGCGATCGTGATCGCCGAGGTTGCCGTCGACTTGTACGCCGGCTTTGAGCACACCGCGATCGCCGGGTACGTCGCGGCCGACTGCGTGGAACCGCTTGTCGGCGCCTCCGTCGCTTTGGCATGGCGCAAGGGGGTCCCGGACCTGCGCAGGCGGCGGGATCTGTTGCGGTTCGTCGCCGGAGCGGGCCTGGCCGGCCCGTCCGTCGGCGGGCTCATCGGCGGTGGCGCGGTGGCGGTGCATTACGGGGTGGGCTGGCCGAGTGCGGCACTGCACTGGTTCGCTGCCGATGCCATCGGCGTACTGGTGGTGGCCGCTCCGATTCTGCTGTGGCCCAAACAGTTCGGCGTGCTCCGGCAACGGCCGGCAGAAGCCTTCGGCATCCTGGGCACCACGGCGGCGCTGTCCTGGCTGGCGATCTGGACCGGGCTGTCGCCGTCGCTGCTGATCCTGCCGGTGCTGGCGTGGGCCGCATTACGGCTCGACGTGCTCGGGGCCGCACTGGCCGGTGCGGCGGCGGCGTTCGCCGCGAATCTGCGGGCGGCGTCGGGGCTGAGCCTGTTCGAGGGGGTCAATCTCTCGCCGGCGGGCCGGCTGGCGCTGATCCAGGTGCTCATCGCCGTCAATGTGTTGCTGGCCATGCTCATCGCTCAGGAGAGTGCCGCGCGACGAGAGGCGGCGCGGGGCCGCGCCGTCGAACGGCTGGAGCGCCGACGCCTGCAGTCGATGGCCCAGGTGTTGCGGTCGGCGGCGCACCCGGAAGCGCCCGCCGACGTTCCCGGGGTGGAATACCAGGCTTTCTACCGGGCCGCCGAGGGGGCCGACGGCCTCGGCGGTGACTGGTATTCGGTGCTGCCGTTGGGTGCGCACCAGATCTATCTGGCCGTCGGGGACGTGGTCGGACACGGTTTGAAAGCGGTCGAGGACATGGCGCAGTTGCGCAGCGCCGGCAACGCCTATGCCCATCAGGGGCTGCGGCCGGCGGAACTGCTGACCGAGCTGAATCGCTTCGCCGGCCACGTCACGCGGGGCGAGTTCGCGACCACCCTCGTCGCGCTGCTGGACCAGCCGGCGGGAACTCTGACGTACGCCTCGGCCGGGCATCCGCCCGCGCTGCTGCGCCGGGCGGACACCGGCACGGTGGTCCGGCTCGATAGAGCCAGCGGCCCGGTGCTGGGGCCGCTCGACGACGTGACCTACGGCGAAGCCACCGTGATCGTCCGTCCCGGCGACGTCGTCGTGCTCTACACCGACGGTCTGGTCGAGCACGGCCACCGCCAGGTCGGCGTCGGCATCGACCACCTTGAGCGGGTTCTCGCCTCCTGGCCGCCGGAGGCGTTGCTGGACTCGGACGCGCTGGCCGCGGATGTGGCCCCATGGCCGCATCCGGACGATGTCTGTTTACTGGTCCTCAGGGTCGGTGACTGCGGTGTCTTGTGACGTTAGTCTCTGGCGCGGCGATCAACGCAGGTCCGTACGCCGATGACCGACAGGTAAACTCGCCCGGTGACTCTGCGGGGGCGTGACCTGGGCCGCGCTGTGTCTCTCGCATGACGCGCATGTCACGCGACCTCAGTTCCGTCCGCCGGCGGCGCCTGCGGAGCGACGTCGCCGTCGTCACGGCGGTGTTCCTCGCCTTCGCTTTCTTTGCGACGGTGTCGTGGGAGTCCTTTGGATCATGGGGCGGGCCGTCCTTCTTCTACCCGGCGGCCGGAGTCACGTCCGCAGCCATGATGCTCAGCCGCCGCGCCTTGTGGCCCGGCATCGCCGCGGCACTGGTCGCCGCCGAGATCCTCGTGGACACCTGGTTCGGAAGCGAGCTGTGGGCGGCTGCCGGCTTCGCCGCGGCCAACGTCGTCGAGCCGATGATCGGGGCCACGCTGGTGCTTGCCTGGTGCGGTGGCCGGCCCGACCTGCGCACGCGCCACGATTTCGCCCGGTTCATCGCAGGCGCGTGCTTGATCGCGCCGGTTTTCGGCGCGGTGATCGGCGGAACGGTCAGTTCCATCCACGACGCGTCGCCCTGGCTGCGGGCGACGATGACCTGGTGGGCCGGCGACGCGCTGGGTGTCCTGGTGATGGCGTCACCGATTCTGCTGTGGCGGCTGCAGTCCTACATCGTTCGGCGGCGGCCCGGGGAGCTGGCCGGGGTGCTGGCGGTGACCAGCATCTTGTCGGTCGCCACGTTCTGGACGGATTTCCCGCCAACGATTCTCATCCTGCCGGTGCTCGCCATCGCGGCGTTTCGCCTCGACATGCTCGGTGCCGCGATCGGAGGCGCCGTGGCGGCCTTCCTGGCCAACGTCATGTCGACCCGCGGGCGCGGCCTGTTCATCAACGCCAACATCAGTGAGGGAGCGCAGGTCGCCCTCACGCAGATCTACGTCGCGGTCATCGTGGTCTTCGCGATGCTGATCGCCCAGGAGGCCGCCGCGCGGGCCAACGCCGTGCAGGAACGGGAAGCCGAGCGCCGCGAGCGGATCCGGTTGGAGACGCTGTCCCGACTGGCCCACCAGCTGTCCGCGGCATTGACGCCCGAGGACATCGGCCGGGCACTGGAGGGCCACATCCTCAACGAGGCCGGCGCCCGGGCGCTCAACCTTGGTCTGCTCAGTTCCAACGGCCGCACCCTGGAGTGGGTGACCAGGTCCGGTTACCCGGCGTCGGTGATCCGGGAGTTCGCCGGCGGAGTCCCGATGCTGCAACGGAGCGTGGCCACCGACGTCGTCCGCCTCGGCACGCCGATCAACATCCGCTCGGTGTCGGAGTACACCGACACCTATCCGCACATGGCGCGGTGGTCGGAGCTCAGCGGTGCGCAGTCAGTGGTCGGCTGGCCGCTGAGTTCGGGGGGCGATCCTTTCGGGGCGCTGATCCTGGTGTGGACCGAGCCGCAGCAACTGGGCCAGGCGCAACTGGCCTACATCTCCGCGGTGGCCACCATGGTGAGCCAGGCCCTGGTGCGCGCCAAGGTGTACGCCGACGAGCACGCACGGGCGTCGGTGCTGCATTCCGTGGCGCAACCCGTTTCGCAAGTGGACACCGTCGGACTCGAGTACAACGCCCTGTATCAGCCCTCCGACGAGGAGTACGGAGTCGGCGGCGACTGGTACAGCGTGGTGGCGCTTCCCGACGGCCGCACCTACCTGTCCGTCGGCGATGTCATTGGGCACGGATTGCCGTCGGTGGAAGACATGGCGCAGTTACGGACCAGCGGGAATGCCTATGCGCACCAGGGGATGTCGGCCGCGCAGGTACTCAATGAGCTGAATCGCTTCGCCGCCCACCAGATTCGCGGCGAGTTCGCGACCAACCTGGTGGCGATCTTCGATCCCGTGTCCTCGTCGCTGTCCTACAGTTCCGCCGGGCACCCGCCGGCGCTGTTGCGCCGGGCGGACTCCGGCGACGTCGTCCAACTCGCCGAGGCCACCGGACCCATGCTTGGACCGTTCGACGACACGATCTACGTGCAGAGCACGGTGCCGGTCGGACCGGGCGACGTCCTGGTCATGTACACCGACGGCCTGGTCGAGCATCACGACGGGAACCTGCGAACCGGGATCGCCCATCTGGAAAAGGTCGTCGGCGCCTGGCCGCCGGAAGCCCTGCTGGACTGCGCGGCGCTGGCGCAGGACGTCGCCCCCGCGCCGTACGCCGACGATCTCTGCCTGCTGGTGGTGCGCTTCGGGCCCGCCAGCGTCGGTTGACGAAGCGGCGGGACGGCCCGTCGGGTTCTATAGGCTTCCCGCATGGGGCTGATCCGGGCGGAGCACACCGCCGCGCCGGCCACGTCTGCCCGTCCCCGATCGGCAGCACTCTTCGGTGATTCCGCAGGCCTGTTCGCGGTGGTCTTCCTGGCGTTCGGGGTGGGCGCGATCCTGTCCTGGTCGTCGTTCGGATCGGCGAGCGGTCCGGCCTTCTTCTATCCGCCCGCTGGGATCACCGTTGCTGCGCTGCTGCTCGCCCGGCGGGCACTGTGGCCCGCCATCGCTTCGGCCATCATGGCCGCCGAGATCGTCGTCGACACCTACTTCGGCAACGACCTGTGGCAGGCCGCCGGATTCGGAGTGGCGAACACCGTGGAACCCTTGATCGGCGCGACTCTCACCCTGAACTGGTGTGGCCGCCGGCCGAATCTCAGCAGACGCCGCGACTTCTGGCTTTTCATCGCGGCCGCATGCCTGATCGGTCCGCTGATCGGCGGGGTGATCGGTGGCACCGTGAGTTCGGCGCACGACCACACTGCGTGGCTGAACGCGGCGCTGAACTGGTGGGCCGGCGACGCGCTGGGCGTGCTGGTGGTCGGAGCCCCGATTCTGTTGTGGACGAGCCAGTCCTACATCGTCCGCCAGCGCCCGTGGGAGACCCTGGGCGTTCTCGCGGCCACCACCGGGCTGTCGGTGGTGGCCTTCTGGGCCCAGGCGCCGCCGTCGGTGCTGATCCTGCCCATACTGGCCTGGGCCGCCCTGCGCCTGGACATGCTCGGGGCTGCGCTGTCCGGGGCGGTGGTGGCGATCCTGGCCAATGTCATGACGTCGCGCGGGCACGGTCTATTCGCCGGCATGCAGGTGGCGAACGGTACCCGGATCATGCTCACGCAGTTGTTCGTGGCGACGATCGTCGTGGTCGCGATGCTGATCGCCCAGGAGGCGTCGGCGCGGTTGAACGCCGTGCGCGAGCGTGAGTTGGAGCGTCGCGAACGCATGCGAATGGAGAGCCTGGCCGGTCTCGCGCAGAGCCTCTCGGCGGCCCTCACCCCGAATGACATCGGTGAGGCCCTGACCGCCTATCTACTCAACGAAGCCGGCGCCACCTCGCTCAACCTCGGGCTGCTGAGTCCCGACGGGCGGCACCTGAACTGGGTTGTCATGGAGGACTACCCCCAGACAGTCCTCGACGAGTTCGCCGGCAGTGTCGCGATGACCGAGCGAACGGTGTCCACCGACGCCGCCCGCACCGGTCAGCCGGTCATCATCCACGACTCGGCCGAGTACTCCGCCGCTTACCCCGCCAAGGCGCACTGGGCGCGGATGAGCAACAGCCAGTCCGTGGTGGGTTGGCCGCTGACGTCGGGCGGCGCGCCCATCGGCGTGCTGCTGCTGGCTTGGTCCCAGCCGCAGTCGCTCAACACCGCACAGCTGGCCTACATCTCCGCGGCGGCCAGCATGGTGGGCCAAACGCTGGTGCGGGCAAAGATCTACGCCGACGAACATGCCCGCGCTGCGGTCCTGCAAGCCGCGGTGCTGCCCACCGGTCCTGCGCACGCGCCGGGGCTGGACGTGTGCGTCACCTACGAGCCGGCCGACGTCGCCCAGGGCCTCGGCGGAGACTGGTACGACGTGATGCCGCTGCCGAAGAACCGGACGTACCTGGCGGTGGGCGACGTCGTCGGCCACGGTCTGCCGGCGGTGGAGGACATGGCCCAGTTACGCAGCGCCGGCCGCGCCCTGGCGCATCAGGGCCTGGCGCCGGCCGTGTTGCTCAGCGAACTCAACGGCTTCACCCGGCATGCCAGTCAGGGCAAGTTCGCGACCATGGCGGTGGCGATCTTCGACGCCGCCGAAGCCGCGCTGACCTACTGCCTCGCCGGTCATCCACCGCCGTTCCTGCGCCGGGCCGCCACCGGCGAGGTCATCCGGCTCGCCGACGCCCGCGGTCCGGTGCTCGGACCACTGCCCAAGGTGACCTTTACCGAGGGAACGTTGCATATCGGCAAGGGCGACATCCTGGTGATGTACACCGACGGCCTGGTCGAACGTCACGGGATCGATATCGAGAAGGGGATGGGCCTGGCTCAGCAGATCATCGCCGACTGGGACGACGAGACCGTGCTTTCTGAATCCTGCGATCTGCTGCAGCACCACCTGGCGTCGCGGCCGCGTGCCGACGACGTGTGCATCATCGCGGTGCGGTTTACCGCCTGACGAATGCGCGCAGCCAATCGAACCAGGCGTCCATCCCCTCGCCGGTGCGGGCACTGACCGGTAACACGGCCGCGGTCGGATTCACCTCGCGCACCCCCGCGACGTACGTGTCGACGTCGGCGTCGAGATGCGGCACCAGGTCGATCTTGTTGAGCAGCACCAGGTCCACCGAACGGAACATCACCGGGTATTTCAGCGGCTTGTCCTCGCCCTCGGTGACCGAGTACACCATGGCCTTGGCGTGTTCGCCGACCTCGAATTCGGCCGGGCACACCAGGTTCCCGACGTTCTCGATGATCACCAGGTCGAGCGCGGGCAGGTCCAGGCCGGACAGTGCCCGGTTGACCATCGGCGCGTCGAGGTGGCATTCCCCGCCGAACCCGTTGCTGGTGTTGAGCAGGGAGATCTGAGCTCCCCGCCCGGCCAGTTTGGCGGCGTCCAGATCGGTGGCGATATCGCCCTCGATGATGCCGACGGCGAACTCGCCGCCCAGGGCGTCCAGCGTTGCGCCGAGCACGGTGGTCTTGCCCGAACCCGGCGAGCTCATCAGGTTCAGTGCGCGAATTCCGTTGCTGTCGAACGTATTCCGGTTGACGGCCGCGCGGTTGTCGTTCTCGGCGAAGATCGCCTCAAGGACCTCGATGCGCTCGGCACCGGTGGCGTAACCGCTGTGGTCGCCGTGATCGTGAGCATGGTCGTGCTCGTCGTGCTCGTCGTGCTCGTCGTGCTCGTCGTGCTCGTCGTGGTCGTGGCTGTGCACCGTGCCGTCGTCGTGACGGTGAAATCGGCCCATGGTCCCGCTTGCTCCCTTACGTCACGTCACTGTCTTACGTCACGTCGACGGAGGTCACCAGGAACTCCTCGCCGTGCACCACCGCCACGTCGGGGCTGTCGCACCGCGGACAGCACACCGACCACCGCGAGGCGATGGTCGACTGCTCGCCGCACCCGCGGCAGGCCACCTCCGCGGGCACCAACTCCAGTTCCAACTCGGCGCCGGCCATGCCGGCGTGGTCGCGCACCAGTGTCCAGCAGAACGACAGCGTGTCGGGGACCACCTGGCGCAAGGCGCCGACCTGCACCCGCACCACGTCGACCCGGCGGCCGGCGGCATGTGGCCTGACCACCCCGGCGATCGCCTGACACAGCGACAGTTCGTGCACCCGGGGAACGCTACGCCAGCGTCGTTATGATGCTGGCGATGCGGCGTGACGACGGGGTCCACAAGCCACCCGCTACGCAACGCCGGTCGCGACCGGTTCCTCCCGCGGTCCGCGCCTTCCTGGTCGTGTTCGCCGCCTACCTGGCCGGCGCGGTCGCCTCGGCACTGGCCTTCGGTTCCACAAGAGCTTCGGCGTTCTTCGTCCCGGGCGGGATCACCGTCGCGGCACTGCTGCTGACCCGCCGATCGCTGTGGCCGGTGATCGTCGCGGCGATCAGCGTTCTGGTGGTGGGGACCTCGATCCTGCTGTGGCGCAAGCAGTCCGACATGATCAGGTCCCGTCCGGTCGAGACGGTGGCGATCCTCGCAGCAGCCGCCGGCCTGTCGTTCGTCGGGTTCGCGACGCCAATCCCACCGGGGACCACCGTCTTGCCGATCCTGGCGGTGGCAGCACTGCGACTTGGCGTGCTCGGCACCGCACTGACCGGTGTGGTGGTCGCCGCGATCGGCAACTACCTGACCGGCTCAAACCTCGGTCTGCTGGGCGAGACGGACACTGCGCGGGCGATGGTCCTGCATGCCGCGCTGCATCCGCCCCACGCACACACGGCGGACGGGATCGATTACTGCGTGTGTTACGAACCGGCCGACACCGTCCACGGGCTCGGTGGCGACTGGTACGACGTGATGTCGTTGCCGGGGAACCGGACCTATCTTGCTGTCGGCGACGTCGTCGGGCACGGACTTCCGGCGGTGGAGGACATGGCGCAGTTGCGCGGTGCGGCAAGGACTCTTGCCCACCGCGGCCAGTCGCCCGCCCACGTGCTGACGGATCTCAACGTGTTCACCGACGACGTTCTGCGGAGCCAGTTCGCGACGGTGGTGCTGGCCGTCGTGGACCACTCGGCCGGCACGTTGACTTACAGTTCCGCCGGTCATCCGCCGGCGTTTCTCCGCAGAGCGGCAACCGGTCAGGTGGTCCGGCTCGGGTTCGGCTAACGTCGCGCCTGTGATCGTTCGGGTTCATCTGGACATCACCGGCGTGGTTCAGGGGGTCGGATTCCGCCCGGCGGTGGCCCGGATCGCCGCTGAGTTCGGCCTGGCCGGGTGGGTTTACAACGACTCCGGGTCGGTGCACTGCGAGTTTCAGGGGCCGATCACCGACGTCGACGCCGCGGTGGCCGCCCTGCGTCACCGGCCACCGCCGATGGCCCGAATCGACACCCTGGAACGCACCGAGGTGCAACCGCACGACGCGGCCGGGTTCGAGATCGTCGACAGCCACGACGACGACGGCTCGCGCACGCTGGTCCCGCCCGACATCGCCGCCTGTGCGGACTGCCTGCGCGAGATGCGCGACCCCGCCGACCGCCGGTTCGGCCACCCTTTCATCACGTGCACCAACTGCGGCCCGCGTTACACCGTCATCACCGACCTGCCGTACGACCGCCCGGCCACCACCATGGCCGGCTTCCCGATGTGCGACCCGTGCGCCGCCGAATACCGCGATCCGGCCGACCGTCGCTACCACGCCCAGACCATCGCCTGCGCCGACTGCGGGCCGCGGCTGTCGTGGTCGGGTGCCCGCATGGAGGATCCGATCGGCGCGGCATGCGCAGCCCTGGTCGCTGGGCAGGTGGTGGCGATCAAGGGAATCGGCGGGTTCCACCTGGCGTGCCGGGCCGATGACGAAACCGTCGTTATGAGCTTACGGACGCGAAAGAACCGGCCCGCCAAGCCCTTTGCCGTCATGGTCGCCGATCTGGCAGCGGCCCGGGCCATCGTCGAGGTGGACGACGCGGCCGCTGCTGCGCTCAGTTCGCCGGCGGCGCCGATCGTGCTGCTGCCCCGCACCGGCGCGGCCGTCAGCGACGCGGCGGCGCCCGGCCTGGCCGACTTGGGTGTGATGCTGGCGTATTCGCCGGTGCACCATCAGATCTTCGACCGACTCGGCGATCTGCCCCTGGTGATGACGTCGGCCAACCAGGGCGGCTCGCCGATCGTCTACCGCGACGAGGACCTGTCCTGGATCGATGGGTTGGCCGACGCGGTACTCACCCACGACCGCCCCATCAACGTGCCCTGCGAGGACTCGGTGCTCACCCTCGATGACGAGCGCCGCGAACTGCCGTTGCGACGATCCCGCGGCTACGCGCCGCTGCCGGTGTCGGTGGGTTTGCCGGCCGGGGACACGGTGCTGGCCACCGGGGGTGACCTCAAGACGACGTTCTGTCTGATGTCCGGGGCGGCCACGGCGGGGAGCCGGCATGCGCACCTGTCCTCGCACCTGGGCGACATGGCCGACCGGCGCACCCAGGTGAGCTTCGATTCCGCGTGTGAGCACCTGACGTTCATGACCGGCCAGCACCCGGACGTCATCGCCTGTGACATGCACCCCGGCTATGCCACCACCGCGTGGGCCCGCCGCACCGCAAACGGGCGTCCGGTGATCGCGGTCCAGCACCATCACGCGCACGCCGTCTCGCTGCTGGCTGATCACCAACGCCTGGGCACCCCGATCCTCGCGGTCACCTACGACGGCACGGGGTACGGCACCGACGGCGCCATCTGGGGCGGGGAACTGCTGGCCATCGCCGATCCCGCCGACTTCACCCGGGTTGGCCATCTCGTGCCGTTCGCCCTGCCCGGCGGTGACGGCGCGGTCCGTGAGCCCGCCCGCATCGCCCTGGACCTGCTGACCCGCGCCGGTGTCGACTGGGCCGACGACCTCGCGCCGGTGGCGGCAGTGGGGGAGACCGGCGTGCATATGCTGGCCCAGCAGATCCCCCGCGGTGTCGGATGCGTGCCCACCACCAGCATGGGACGGCTGTTCGACGCCGTCGCCAGCCTGCTCGGGGTGTGCCAGCAGGTCACCTACGAGGGGCAGGCGGCCATCGAACTGGAGCACCTGGCCCGGCAGTCCATGGGCATCGGCCGGACGGCGGACCTTGACTTCGCCGTCACCGGCGGCCTGCTCGACCCCGCTCCGATGATCGCCGCCATGGTCGAAAGTCTGCGGGCCGGAACCCCACCCTCTGATCTCGCCGCCGGATTCCATCACGCGGTGATCCGCGGCACCGCACGGGCCGTCCGGCACTGTGCCGGTGTGACAGGCATGTCGGTAGTCGGACTCACCGGCGGTGTGTTCGCCAATCGGCTACTGCTGCAAGGACTTCGGGAATCTCTGACTAAGAGCGGCTACGAGGTGCTAGCGCACCGTATCGTTCCTTGTAACGACGGCGGTCTGGCGTTGGGCCAGGCGGGCATCGCCGCCGCACGGCTGGCACGGGACCGGCTTGGGTCTTAGGAAGGATGGGCGCATGTGCCTCGGAATCCCCGGCAAGGTGATCGACATCTGGGAGGAGTCGGGCACCCGCATGTCGACCGTCGACTTCGGCGGAACCACCAAGACGGTCTGCCTGGCCTACCTGCCCGATATGGAGACCGGTGAGTACACCATCGTGCACGCCGGATTTGCGATCACCCGCCTCGATGAGGCCTCGGCCAACGAGACCCTGCAGATGTTCGCCGACCTGGGCATCCTCTCTGAGGAATTGGGCCTCTCGGCAGAACCGGGCATAGAGGAACTGGGGGCCTGAACAGGTGAAGTACCTCGACGAGTTCCGCGATCCCGTCGCCGCGAAGGCGCTGGTCGAGCAGATCAGGCGCACCGCCACCCGGCCGTGGGCGGTCATGGAAGTCTGTGGGGGACAGACACATTCGATCATCCGCAACGGCATCGACCAGTTGCTCGACGGGGCGGTGGAGTTCATCCACGGCCCCGGTTGCCCGGTCTGCGTCACCCCGTTGGAGATGATCGACCGGGCGTTGGCGATCGCCGCCCGCGACGACGTCATCTTCTGCTCGTTCGGCGACATGCTGCGGGTGCCCGGCAGCCGGGAGGATCTGTTCAGCGTGCGGGCCCGCGGCGGCGATGTGCGCGTCGTCTACTCGCCGCTGGACGCCACCCGCGTCGCCGCCGGCAACCCGGACAAACAGGTGGTGTTCTTCGGAGTCGGTTTCGAGACCACGGCGCCGGCCAACGCCATGTCGGTGCTGCACGCGCAGCGCCTCGGCCTGACGAACTTCTCGGTGCTGGTCTCGCACGTGCTGGTGCCGCCCGCTATGGAGGCCATCCTCAGTTCACCGACCAACCGGGTGCAGGGCTTCCTGGCCGCCGGGCACGTCTGCACCGTGATGGGCACCGGCGAATACGGCCCGTTGGTGGAGAAGTACGACGTGCCGATCGTCGTCACCGGTTTCGAGCCGCTGGACCTGCTCGAAGGAGTGCGCCAGGTGGTCGAACTGCTGGAGGCCGGCACGCCGCAGTTGCGCAACGCCTACCCCCGGGCGGTCACGGCGGCCGGCAACACCGTCGCTCAACAGGCGCTCTCCGACGTGTTCGCGGTCACCGACCGGCAGTGGCGCGGGATCGGGATGATCCCGAAGTCGGGGTGGACGTTGTCGCCGCGCTACGCCGAGTTCGACGCCGAACGCAAATTTGGGGTGGGGCAGTTGACGGTGGCCGAGTCCGCGGAGTGCCACGCCGGCGAGGTGCTGCAGGGCCTGCTCAAGCCCAACGAGTGCCCGGCCTTCGGCACGACCTGCACACCGCGCACCCCGCTGGGGGCGACGATGGTGTCCAGCGAGGGTGCGTGTGCGGCGTACTACCAGTTCCGGCGGCTGTCCGGAGGCGCGGCGGCGCCGACCGCGGCGTCCGCGGGTGTCTGACCTACCGGACCCGTCGAACTGGGTCTGCCCGATGCCTCTGCGGGACACCAAGCGTGTCGTCATGGGCCACGGCGGCGGCGGCATCCTGTCCGAGGAACTCATCGAGAACCTCTTCCTCCCCGCGTTCGGCTCGGCCGGGGGACCGTCGCGGGATTCGGCGGTGCTGGCTACCGGGTCGAGCCGGATCGCGCTGACCACCGACTCCTACGTCGTCAACCCGTTGTTCTTCCCCGGCGGCAACATCGGCGACCTCGCCGTCAACGGCACCATCAACGACCTCGCCTGCAGCGGCGCCCAACCGCTGGCGCTGACCGCCGCCTTCATCCTGGAGGAAGGCTTGGAGATCGAGGTGCTCGGCGCGATCGCGCAGGCCATGGGCCGCGCTGCCGCCGCGGCCGGGGTCGCCATCGTCACCGGGGACACCAAAGTCGTCGGAAAGGGCGGAGCGGACGGGCTTTTCGTCAACACCGCCGGCGTCGGCGTGGTGCCTGACGGTCTGCGCATCGGACCCGAACAGGCCCGCCCGGGTGACCACATCCTGGTGTCCGGCCCTATCGGCGAGCACGGTGTGGCCATCATGAGCGTGCGCGAGGGCATCGACTTCGGCACCACGGTCACCACCGACAGCGCGCCACTGCACCGCCTCGTCGCGGCCATGCTGGCCTCAGTCAGTGACCCCAATGTCGTTCACGCCCTTCGTGATCCGACCCGTGGCGGGCTGGTCGCGGCGACGGTGGAGATCGCCCGGACCTCGCGGGTCGGCGTCGAACTCGACGAGAAGTCCATCCCGGTGCCGGAAACCGTGGCCTCGGCGTGCGGGTTCCTTGGCCTGGACCCGTTGCAGGTGGCCAACGAGGGCAAGATGGTGGCCTTCGTCGACCCTGCGCACAGCGAGGCGGTGCTGGCCGCGATGCGGTCGCGGCCCGAGGGCGCCGGCGCCGCGATCATCGGCCGGGCCGTCGACGAACACCCCGGCATGGTGGTGGTCCGCACCCCGTTCGGAACTACCCGGGTGGTGGAACGCGAACTGGGCGAACAGCTTCCGCGGATCTGCTGACGTCGCCCCGGGACGGCGGTCGCCGCCGGTGACAATCCGTTCCGCTGACCGGTGAGCTCACCGCTGGGTGTTGCAGGTGCACTTCTGCTCGGTGGGCACCGAGGCCATGACCTGCTCGGCGTGTTGGCCGCAGCCGTCCCACGTGGTCTTGTGGCAGCGCGGGCATTGAACGGGGTAGCACATGATTCGCCTCCTTCGAGGTGGCCAGATTACGCGTTGATCGTTTGCGCGGCGATGTGAAATCGCTGTGTTCAAGTACCCCAGGGGGTATTATTGTGTCACTTTGCCGCGGGCGGGCCAGGTGTGTCTATGATAGAGCCAATATACCCCATAGGGTATCTGGGACCAAGGGGATTGATCATGATCGGACTCGCCGTCGCCCTGGGCGTTTTCGTAGGCATCTCCCTGGGTCTGCTCGGTGGCGGCGGCTCGATCCTGACCGTGCCCCTGTTGGCCTACGTCGCGGGTCTGGAACCCAAACAGGCGATTGCCACGTCGCTGTTCGTCGTCGGGGTCACCAGTGCGGTGGGCTCCATCGCCCATGCGCGGGCCGGGCGGGTGCGCTGGCGAATCGCCGCGGTGTTCGGTGCGGCGGCGATGGCCGGGGCCTATGGCGGCGGACGGTTGGCGCATCTCATCCCGGGCAACATCCTGCTGATCGCCTTCGCGCTGATCATGATCACCGCGGCGGTGGCCATGCTGCGCGGTCGCCGCGACGTCGGGGACGAGTCCACCGGACCGTTGCCGATCGGCAAGATCGTGCTGCAGGGCGCCAGCGTGGGGGTGATCAGCGGACTGGTCGGCGCCGGCGGGGGATTCCTGCTGGTGCCGGCGCTGGCCCTGCTCGGCGGTCTGCCGATGCCGGTAGCCGTCGGGACGTCACTGGTGGTGATCTCGATGCAGTCGTTTGCAGGCCTGGCCGGGCACTTGTCGGGGGAGTCGATCGACTGGAAGTTGGCCGGCATGGTCACCGTGGCCGCGGTCGTCGGCAGCGTCATCGGCGGCCGGCTCACCTCACGCGTCGAGCCCGCCACCCTGCGCAAGGCGTTCGGCTGGTTCGTCCTGGCGATGGCCGCACTGGTGCTGGCCGAGGAGGCCAACATCTGGCTGGGCCTGGCGGTGGCGATCGTCGCCGCCATCGCCGGCGGCATGGCATTCATGTGCGCCCACTACGCGCGGTGTCCGCTGCGGAAGGTCCTGGTCGATCCCGGTGCTATACCCCATGGGGTACCATTTGTTCAACGATGAAGGAGGTCCGATGGTCGGCGACGAGAGCGCGATCACCGAGGTTCTGAACCGTCTGCGCCGCGCGCAGGGGCAGCTGACCGGCGTCATTGCGATGATCGAGCAGGGCCGTGAGTGCAAGGACGTCGTAACTCAACTCGCCGCGGTGTCCCGGGCGCTGGATCGCGCGGGCTTCAAGATCGTCGCCACCGGGCTGCGCGAATGCGTGCTGGGGCAGGGGGCCGACGGGCACGCCCCGATGACCGAGGCCGAGTTGGAGAAGCTCTTCCTGTCGCTGGCGTAGCCGCTGACCGAAGGTCAGCGAACAGGCTTGAGCACGATATTCATCCCGTCCAGCGGGATCGGCATGCCGGCGAAGTCGTACTTCGGCTTGTAGTCCGGGTGGGGCAGTTCCAGCCGATAGTTGCGCAGCAGCCGGTGCATGACCGTCTTGATCTCCAACTGGCCGAACACCAGTCCGATGCACTTGTGGGCGCCGCCGCCGAACGGGGCGAACGCGTAGCGGTGGCGCTTGTGCTCGCTGCGCGGTTCGGCGAAGCGGTCCGGGTCGAACTTCCCCGGGTTGTCCCACAGTTCGGGCAGCATGTGGTTCATGCCGGGCCACAGGTTGATGTTGGTGCCGGCCGGCACGAAGTAGCCCTGGATCGAGGTGTCGCGGACGGCCCGACGGACGTTGAACGGCAGCGGGGTGACCATCCGCAGGCATTCCTTGATCACCAGGTCGAAGGTCTCCAGCTTGTCGAGTTCGTCGATGTCGAGGGGGCCGTCGCCGATCCGGTCGCCCTCCTCGCGAAGGCGTTCCTGCCATTGCGGGTTGGCCGCCAGGTGGTAGGCCATCGTGGTCATCGTCGACGAGGAGGTGTCGTGCGCGGCCATCATCAGGAAGATCATGTGGTTGACGATGTCGGCGTCACTGAACGAGTTGCCGTCCTCGTCGGCGATGTGGGTGAGCACCGTGAGCATGTCGGTGCCGTCGGTGCCGCGCTTGGCTTTCACCCGCTCGGTGAAGTAGTTCTCCAGGACCTTGCGGGCCTGTAGGCCGCGCCACCACTTGAACGGCGGGACCGGGGTGCGGATGATCGCACCGCCCGCGCGGGTGGTGGTCTCGTAGGCCCGTTTGATCTTGGTGACCAGGTCGTGGTCGCTGCCCGGTTCGTGGCCCATGAAGACCACCGCGCCGATGTCCAGGGTGAGTTCCTTGATCGCGGGCAGGAACAGGAAGCGTCGGTCGTTGGCGGGCCAGTCGTTGGCCACCACCTGGGTGGCGACGGTGTCCATGTGCTCGATGTAGCCCGACAGCCGGGTGCGGGTGAATGCCTCCTGCATGATCCGGCGGTGGAACATGTGCTCGTCGCCGTCCATCAGCAGCAGGCCGCGGTTGAAGAACGGGCCGATGACGTCGTTCCACGCCACCGTCGTGAAGTCCTTGTTCCGGTTGGAGAACACTTCCTGGGTGGCGTCAGGTCCAAGTGCGGCGATGGCGTTGAGCGCCGGGGTCTTGGTGTAGTACACCGGGCCGTACTTGCGGTAGCTCTCCAGCACGAACTCCGGTCCGCCGCGGAACACCTCGATCAGGTGGCCGAAGAACGGAAGGCCGGCGTCGCCCATGACGGGTTTGAGGCCGCTGCTCGCCGGAGGTTCGGCCAAGACGAACTGGTCCCACTCTTGCTGGCGGAGCCGATCGTCGAGTTGGGCCATGCCCGGGATGGTCTGCAGCGTGGGCGTCAGGCGCCGCTTCGCTTGGTCGATCAGGTACTGCGGGGTGCTGATAGTGGCCATGGGCAGTCCTCAGTGCTCCTCGATCCGGACCGGCGGTCCCGCAATCTTCCGATTGGAGTTGACGCCTGTCAAGTTTTTCTTCTTTCGCGGTGTAGTGCATGGTGAACGGGTGAGCGCACCGCAGGACGCCGTCGTCGAGGCCTCGGGGGACGCGTCGGCGCCGCCGCGTCGCCGCGGCGACCGTCAACGGCACGCCATCGTGCAGGCCGTCCGGGAGCTGCTCACCGAAAAGCCGTTCGCCGAACTGTCGGTCAGCACCATCAGCGACCGGGCCGGCGTCGCGCGGTCAGGGTTCTACTTCTATTTCGACTCCAAGTACGCGGTGCTGGCCCACATCCTCAGTGAGGCCGCCGAAGAACTAGAGGACCTGACGCACCACTTCGCTGCGCGGGGTGCGGACGAGACGCCCGCACGGTTCGCCCGGCGGATGGTCGGTAGCGCGGCGGCGGTGTATGCGCACAACGACCCGGTGATGTCGGCGTGCAACAACGCCCGTGGCACCGACGCGGAGATCCGCGAGATCCTCAACCGCTACAACGAACTCGTCATCGACCAGATCGTGCCGATCGTCGAAGCCGAGATCGGCCGGGGCGCCGCCGAGCCGATCACCGACGACGTTCACGGACTCGTCCGGATGCTTTGTGCGACAACGGCGTTGACCCTCTCGGGGGAGTCGTTGTTCACCGGACCCGAGGGCGATCTGCATCGGGCCGTGCAGGTCCTGGAGAAATTGTGGCTGCACGCCCTATGGGGCCGGCAGGCGGAGGGCTGACGTGGCATACGAATTCAAGGGCAAGCGGGCGCTGGTGACGGGCGCGGCCAGCGGCATCGGCCGCGCGGTGGCGCTGCAACTGGCGCGCGACGGCGCGCAGCTCTATCTGACCGACCTCAATGCCGACGGTCTGGCCGAGACCGTCGCGCTGGCCCAGGCGGCGGGCGCCGAGGGCGCCGAGCACCGGGCCCTGGACATCACCGACTACGACGCCGTCGCCGGGTTCGCCGCCGACATTCACCGCCGGCATTCGGCGATGGACCTGGTGATGAACATCGCCGGGATCTCGGCCTGGGGCACCGTCGACCGGTTGAGTCATCACCACTGGCGCTCGCTGGTCGAAGTCAACTTGATGGGGCCGATCCACGTCATCCAAACCTTCATTCCGCCAATGATTTCCGCTGGGCGCGGGGGCCGGCTGGTCAACGTGTCCTCGGCCGCCGGGCTGGTGGCGCTCCCCTGGCATGCGGCCTACAGCGCGAGCAAGTACGGGTTGCGCGGGGTGTCGGAGGTGCTGCGTTTCGACCTCGCCCGGCACCGGATCGGGGTCTGTCTGGTGGTGCCCGGTGCGGTCGCCACCCCGCTGGTGGACACCGTTCATATCGCCGGGGTGGACCGCGACGATCCGGGCGTGCAGCGCTGGGTGCGCCGGTTCAGCGGTCATGCGGTGACGCCGGAGACGGCCGCCGAAAAGATCCTGGCCGGCGTCGCGCGCAACCGATTCCTCATCTACACCTCGCGCGACATCCAGGCGCTGTATGCGTTCAAACGGGTCGGCTGGCTCCCGTACAGCCTGACCATGAAGCAGGTCAATGTGCTGTTCACCCGGGCACTGCTGCCGCGCCGGCGCCAGGGCGCGCCGGGGGTGTTGCCACCCGGTCCGTCGGCGGGATAACGGGCCGCTGGCCCCTTGATGCTGCTGCCCATCTCAGTTCAGGCGTCGGGTGTTCCCCCCGAGTGCAGATGGGCGTGAGCGATTTCTGTCGGTGCCCGGTGGTAGACCTGTGGCAACCGGCGTTTTGTGACGTGCGACACGCCGGGAGTGTCGGGTGGAACGGCCTTACGACCTGGGAATTTCACAAATGTTATTCGGAATATGTAGTACCTACCCTCGTTGTCAGACACTAGGTGTAGTGTTTGGCCAGCCGGTGGGCCCGCGGATCGTGGGTCCGCCGGATCGCCAAAAACGTCCCCCCGTTGTCCGCCCTGTTCGTCGAGGAGCAACCCGCAGATGACCATCACCGTCTACACCAAGCCCGCTTGCGTGCAGTGCAACGCCACCTACAAGGCGTTGGACAAGCAAGGCCTCGACTATGAGGTGGTGGACATCACCGAGGAGCCTGAGGCCCGCGACTTCGTGATGGCGCTGGGCTACCTGCAGGCTCCCGTGGTGGTCGCCGGCAATGAGCACTGGTCCGGCTTCCGGCCCGATCGCATCAAGGCTCTCGCCGGCGTCGCCGCCGTCAGCGCCTAGCGCGACCGGTTATGGATTCCGGCGGCGGCCCGGCGCGGCTGGTGTACTTCTCCAGCGTCTCGGAGAACACCCACCGCTTCGTCCAGAAACTCGGGCTGCCCGCCGTCCGGATTCCGTTGCACGGCCGCATCGAGGTGGATGAGCCCTATGTGCTGATCCTGCCGACTTATGGCGGCGGGAAGGCTAACGGGCCGGATCCAGACGCCGGCGGCTATGTCCCCAAGCAGGTCATCGCTTTTCTGAACAACGAGCACAACCGATCGCTGATCCGCGGCGTGATCGCGGCCGGCAACACCAATTTCGGCGCCGAGTTCTGCTACGCGGGCAACGTCGTGTCCCGCAAGTGCGGAGTGCCGTATCTGTATCGATTCGAACTCATGGGTACCACTGATGACGTTTTCGCCGTCCGCGAGGGTCTAGCCCAATTCTGGAAGGACGCCGGAATCAACGAAAGGGACGACACGTGTCACCAACCGTCACTGCTGTAGAGCCGGTCAGCCAGACCTCCGCGCATGTCACCGCGCATGCGCTGCCGGGGGAGACGGATTACCACGCGCTCAACGCGATGCTCAATCTGTACGGACCCAATGGTGAGATCCAGTTCGACAAGGATGTCCTCGCCGCGCGGCAGTACTTCCTGGAGCACGTCAACCAGAACACCGTCTTCTTCCACAACTACGACGAGAAGCTCGACTACCTGATCCGCGAGAACTATTACGAGCGTGAGGTTCTCGACAAGTACTCGCGCAATTTCGTCAAGACGCTGATCGACCAGGCGTACGCGAAGAAGTTCCGGTTCCCGACGTTCCTGGGCGCCTTCAAGTACTACACCTCCTACACGCTGAAGACCTTCGACGGAAAGCGCTACCTGGAGCGTTTCGAGGACCGTGTTGTGATGGTGGCCCTCACGCTGGCCGACGGCGACACCATGCTGGCCGAGCTACTGGTGGACGAGATCATCGACGGCCGGTTCCAGCCGGCCACCCCGACGTTCCTCAACTCCGGCAAGGCCCAGCGCGGCGAGCCGGTGAGCTGCTTCCTGCTGCGCATCGAGGACAACATGGAGTCGATCGGGCGCTCGATCAACTCCGCCCTGCAGCTGTCCAAGCGCGGCGGGGGAGTCGCCCTGCTGCTGACCAACATTCGCGAGCACGGCGCGCCGATCAAGAACATCGAGAACCAGAGCTCGGGCGTCATCCCGATCATGAAGCTGCTGGAGGACTCGTTCTCCTACGCTAACCAGCTCGGTGCCCGGCAGGGTGCGGGTGCGGTCTACCTGCATGCCCACCACCCCGACATCTACCGCTTCCTGGACACCAAGCGGGAGAACGCCGACGAGAAGGTCCGCATCAAGACGCTGTCGCTGGGTGTGGTGATTCCGGACATCACCTTCGAGTTGGCCAAACGCAACGAGGACATGTACCTGTTCTCGCCCTACGACGTCGAGCGCGTCTATCGCGTGCCGTTCGCCGACATCTCGGTCACCGAGAAGTACTACGAGATGGTCGACGACGCCCGCATCCGCAAGCACAAGATCAAGGCGCGCGAGTTCTTCCAGACGCTCGCCGAGTTGCAGTTCGAGTCGGGCTACCCGTACATCATGTACGAGGACACGGTGAACCGGGCGAACCCGATCGCCGGCAAGATCACCCACTCCAATCTCTGCTCGGAGATCCTGCAGGTGTCCACGCCGTCGACGTTCAACGAAGACTTGTCCTACTCCCATGTGGGCAAGGACATCTCGTGCAACCTCGGTTCGCTGAACATCGCCAAGGCGATGGACTCGCCGGACTTCGCCCAGACCATCGAGGTGGCCATCCGGGCGCTCACCGCCGTCAGCGACCAGACCCACATCTCCTCGGTGCCCTCGATCGAGAAGGGCAACAACGAGGCCCACGCGATCGGCCTGGGGCAGATGAACCTGCACGGCTACCTGGCTCGTGAGCGCATCTTCTACGGCTCCGAAGAGGGCATCGACTTCACCAACATCTACTTCTACACCGTGCTGTACCACGCGCTGAAGGCGTCGAACAAGATCGCCATCGAGCGCGGCGCAACGTTCTCCGGGTTCGAGAAGTCGAAGTACGCCAGCGGTGAGTTCTTCGACAAGTACACCGAGGGTGTCTGGGAGCCGCAGACCGAGAAGGTGCGAAAGCTGTTCGAAGAGGCCGGGATTCGCATCCCCAACCAGGACGACTGGCAGCGGCTGAAGGAGTCGGTGCAGCGCAACGGCATCTACAACCAGAACCTGCAAGCCGTCCCGCCGACCGGGTCGATCTCCTACATCAACCACTCGACCAGCTCGATCCACCCGATCGCCTCGAAGGTGGAGATCCGCAAGGAAGGCAAGATCGGCCGCGCGTACTACCCGGCGCCGTACATGACCAACGACAACCTGGACTACTACCAGGATGCGTACGAGATCGGCTACGAGAAGATCATCGACACCTACGCCGCAGCCACCCAGCATGTGGACCAGGGTCTGAGCCTGACCCTGTTCTTCAAGGACACCGCGAGCACGCGGGACGTGAACAAGGCGCAGATCTACGCCTGGCGCAAGGGCATCAAGACGCTGTATTACATCCGGCTGCGGCAAATGGCGCTGGAGGGGACCGAGATCGAGGGTTGCGTCAGCTGCATGTTGTGATTGCTTGCAGCTGACGGCGGGGATCTCGTGGCCGAACCCCAATTTTGGTCACGGCTTATCCGCATGCAGTGACTTCAGCCGTCGCTGCTCGGACAACACGTTCTGGTAGCTCTCCCGTTCGGCGACCAGCCAGTCGGGCTTCTCTTCCAATAGCGCAGCGATCTGCTCAGAAGTGAGCGCCTCGGTGACGCTCCCGCGGGCCAGGCCCGATATCGAGACACCCAGCTTGGCCGCGACGAGGTTCTTCGGGTGTGGCCCGTTCTTGCGCAGATCCGTCAGCCACTGCGGCGGGTCGGCCTGCAGAGCGGCCACTTCATCGCGGGTGATCGGGTTCTCCTGGAACTCCGGCGGCGTCGCGGGCAGGTAGACATCCAGCTTCTTCGCTGCCGTCGCGGGTTTCATGGATTGCGCCTTCGGCGTGCTCATGCACTAGAGCCTAACGAGGAGGTCCGACGGTAGCCTGTTGCCGTGATCCGGTCCTCGCTCGTCGTGGGGTACGTCCCCGGCGCCACCCCCGCGAAGTGGGCGCGAATCTGGGCGGAGCGCCGCCCGGAGGTTCGGCTGACACTCAGCGCCGTTTCCGCCGCAGATGCGGCCGACGACGTGCGGGCTGGGACCGTCGACGTGGCGTTGCTCCGGCTCCCGACAGATACTTCGGCGGTGGCCGTGATCCCCCTGTATGAGGAGACGACGGTGGCGGTGGTGCCGACCGATCACCTTCTCAGTGCGGCCGACGAAATCACCGCCGCGGATCTCGATGGCGAGCCGGTGCTGCGTCCCCTCGACGACGTCGTCTGCTGGGCGGACGCTCCCGGTATACCGGTCGATCACCGACCTGAAACGACGCTGGCCGCAACGGAACTCGTCGCCGCGGGCGTGGGAGTCCTGATCGTTCCACAATCCCTGGCCCGGTTGCACCACCGTCGGGACCTCACCTACCGTCCGATCAGCGACGCGCCGACCTGCGTTGTAGCGCTTGCTTTTCCGGAGGGCGAGCCGTCGGAGTCGGTGGAGGAGTTCATCGGGATCGTGCGGGGCCGCAAACCGGGCTCTTCGCGCGGGCAGGCTCAGCCGGCTCCGAAGCGCACCGCGCGGGAGAAGACGTTGGCCAAACAGGCCGCCCGCGCCGCGTCGGGAAAAGTAGCCCGTAAGCCGGGCCGAATTGGTCGTGGCTGACCGTGACGGCGCGGATGCCGGCCGCGTTCATCGGGCACGGCAGCCCGATGAACGCACTGGAGGTCAACCGGCACACCGCAGCCTGGCGTGAGTTCGGTGCCGCGGCGCCCCGACCGCGTGCTGTCCTCGTGATCAGCGCGCACTGGTACATCCATGCCGCGGCCGTCACCGCGATGGCGCGGCCGCGCACCATCCACGGACTCTTCGCCATGCAGTACGCCACGCCGGGTCTGCCCGAGCTGGCTGACGAGGTCGCCGAGGACGGTCACTCATATGGCCCCAGAAACCGCGCACCGTTGAAGTGCATCATGTGCGTCGGCTCGTCCGCGAGCCATACCTCTGTCTCCCAGGCTAGGTCCGCAAGGAACCTGCGCATCGTCGCCCGGTTGGGGAAGCAACTGACAAAGACCATGCCGGCTGAGCAACCGGCGAACAGAGCTGAGAGTTCGGCGTGGCGTTTCGCATCGACGGGGCCGTGCGTAGTCGCTGCCTCCATGAGGAACAGCCAGTGCTTCTGCGGTTGATGTACGACTAGATCAGGAAACTTGCCGTGCAGGTCGACGGTCACACCGAGCTCGGCCAGCTTCTCGTCGGCGAAGTACACGAACTTCTCGTCGGCGTCGCCAATGTAAAGCACCTCGCCGCCGGGGATGAAGATCGGGCAGAATTCCCGGAGCATCGCGTCAATCAATACGTTTTGGCCGCCCGCGCTGAGCGTCAGCTCTTGACCTCCCGGGAGGGTCACCGGGATCCGTTCCGCGTCACGCTCTGCGCGGTACATGGCTGCGAGGCCGGGCTGATCGACGAGGAAACCTGCCAGCGCCGGAAGGTAGTTGGCGGTGCCGTGCAGGCGAATGACAGCCAGAGCCTCATCGGTTATGCGGTAGACGTTGTTCTGTGAATTGATGGCGGTGCCGGGGGCTTCCGAGTTCTGGACCGCGAACCCGGCGTCGACGAACTGGTGCATGGTCTGACGGCGGATGGTTTCGCGAGTTCCGGACGCGTAGAGGAAGTTCCAATGCGTACCGATCCAAGCCATGACCTGGGAAATCCGGAACTCCTGCGGTTGCGCGGCGGCCCAAGGGGTATTCGGCTTCATGCCGAGGAGCGACACCAGTACCCGCGCGGAACGCTTGCTGTACCGCGGTCGGTCAAACCCGAAGTCCTCCAATAGTTTCTGGGCCTCGGCGATGCGCTTGTCGATGTTGCGAGTCACGCGCTGACCGCCTTGGGCTCGATGACCGCAGAAACTAGCCGATCGATGGTCTCTTCGTCAGGCAGTGTGTCGTGTCCCGCGCCCAACGCCCGCAGCGTCGCCGCACTCGGGTACCGCATCCCTCGCAGGTCGGTGGCGTTGACCTGGGTGTGCCCGGAGAACGTGCGGAAGTACGCATCGACGGCTGCGGAGTTCAGCCAGATCGCCAGTCCCATCGCCAGCGGCACATCGAGCGTTTTGCCCCGGACATGGAAGAAGTTCAGCTTGTTGTCGAACGCAACCGGAGTGTCGCCATGCTCGGTGGCGCTCCAGACGCCCGCAACCAGGCGGCGGCGCTCCTCTTTGGCCGAGAACCGCTTAACGAGGACGTAGGTGCCGGCAGGCACCAACGAGCGGCGGTCCGCGTCTGCGGTAATTGAGTACCACTGCACCTTGCCGTTTGCCTTTGGATGCGATACCAGGCCGTGGGAGATGTTCGCGGGGTACACCATCGGGTAGCGCACCTCCAGCGGTGTCTCGAGCAGCTGTTGACGGCTGCGAAAGTCCACCACCCGACCAGTGCTCACATCGATCCCAACCTCGTGGAGTGCGCACGGCAACGACGCCATGAGCGCGACGAGCTCGGTGTCCTCAGGCGTCGACGGGATCCGCACGTACATGTGCTTGTCCTTTGGGTGGACGATCTCGGCGTAGTGGACTTCACGCACAGTCGCCGCGTCTGTGTGGTCCCGCGACGCAGACAGGGCCGCTGTCGCCGGCATCTCGGAGGTCTTGGTCATCGAATAGATGATGTTCTCTTGCAGCACGCCGGTGTCTGCGAACACTGAATTGCGAGCCGCGAAGATGTGGATGCGGTCGAACACTGTCTTTGACAGCAGCCAGCGGCGGAAGCTTTCGAAGTAGGCGCCGTTGGTGAATGACCGCGGCGTGATCGCGACCAGCTGCCCACCTGGGACGAGCGCGGCGACGCCCAGTGCGACGAAGGCGGCGTACATGTTCGGCGTATCGACGGCCACGGCTGCGGTTGAGCGACGGTCCGTGTCGCCCGCGGCAAGCTTTGCGTACGGCGGGTTTTGTATCACCACATCGAACTGCTCGACGAGATCTGCTGCCGCGCTCACGAAGCTGGATTCGATCACGTAAGCCGTGAACTCCAGACCGGCGCCATCGGCGGCTGTTGCGCAGTCGGCCAGCGTGGCGCACAGCGCCTTTGTCACGGCCGGATCCACCTCGACTGCGGTGACCTCGATTGCCAGATGTGGTGCCTCGGTGATCACCCGTGCGACCAAGGCGGCGGTGAGTGCACCGGAACCCGCGCCAGGGTCGAGTATCCGCAGCGCCCCAGAACCTGGTAAACGCACCATCCCGGCGATGAACTGCGCCACTGCGGAGTTGGTGAAGAACTGACCGAGTTTCGCTTGTTCCTGCTCGCCGAGCGAGGCGAGCGTCTCTGACCTTCGGGTTTCGGATCGGGAAAGTAGATCGGTCGTTGAGAGCACCTCCTGACCATAGCGAGGGGTACCGTCAATTCTCCGGAGCGCGGTGACGTGCCGCCGCATGCCCGGTGTCCAGAGCGCCAGCTCTCGCTGCGGCTGGTGCTTCAGTTCCTCGGCCCACGTGTCCATGCTTGGTTGGACGGCGTCCCTGCGGGATCGGTTCCCTCACTGGTTATTTCTAGCGGTCGTCTCTGAACGTCCCCTCGGGCTCCCCGTTTGTGGGCCGTCGTCATCGCCGGTCCCCATGGCGGCGTCGTGTCGAAAGCACCGTCTGGTGCGCGCACGCGCCGGGCAGCTTCGCCGGCCTGGCCGCCTACAGCGGAGAGTCCGACGACGTGCTGACCGACGGCTACGCCTACGGATCGCTGTCGATGACGTCCTACACCATCCCCGGCGGCAGGACTGGCCTCAGTTTGGCGGCCGCCTGTCGATGAATGCCGAAACGCCCTCCAGCGCAAACGGATTCATCATGTTCGCCGCCATGGGCGCGCCGGCGTCGGTGTACGCGGCCTCGATTCCTGCGATCTGCCGCTAGATCAGCACCTGCCCATCGCGATCGAGGCACCGGGTTTGGCGACGACCTGCGCCACGATCGACTCGATGTCGTCGTCGAGGTCGTCGGGTGCTGCGACGCGGTTGACCAGCCCGAGCTCGTGGGCGCGTGGTACTCCAGCGACGGCTCGGCCCGCATCTCCTTGAGGTCATGCCCCGCGCTGAACGACTTCCCGGCTGCGGCGAGGACGACGACACGCACGCCGTTGGCGCGACAAGGGTGTCGAATGCCTCGCCGGACTCGTCGGCGTACTCAGAAGTTGTGCAGCGGCCCTTCGGCCTTCCGGTACATCGACTTCAGCAGCACGTCGCGGAATCGGGCATTGTCGATCAGCTTGATTCCGGTATTGGCCACCCGCGGACTACCGGCGAGCTTGTGGAAGTACCGGCCACGCCGGTATTCCGTGCCCCACGCTGCCTCCATCCGCTGGGCGTAGTTGGTGAAGTCGTCCGGGCCGCCGTTCTCCAGCGCGGCGATGGCGCACTCTCCGGCGGCCAGGCCGGATTCCAGCGCCTTGGAGATGCCCGCCCCGGAAGCCGGTTTCCCGGCGCCGAGCGAGTCGCCGGTGAACAGCACGCCCGGGCGCCACGGCGGCCAGGCGGTGAAGCCCATCGGCAGCCGCCAGGCCCGCACGCTCTTGTTCTTCTTGAGTTCTTCGATCGAGGGCAGCTTCCACTGCGGTGGCAACGTGGCGAGGAATTCGCCGAGGAATGCGGTGGCGTTGATCGCCTGCCAGTTTTTGTAGCTGTTGACGTAGCCCAGGCCGATGTTCAGCCGCCCGCCGCCCATCGGGAACACCCAGCCGTAGCCGGGCAACTGGTCGCCCTGGAACTCCAGCTTGAGATGAATGTCCAGGCTGTCCGAGTCCGCCACGTCGGCGTCCATCTCAGCCCGGATGGCGATCGCCGAGTAGCCGTTGTATTGCGAATCCAGCTTCAGGGCGCGCTTGATGGGGGAGTAGGCGCCATCAGCGGCAATGACGGCGTCCCCGAATACCTTTTCTCCACCCTTGAGAACTACCCCGGTGACCCGGCCGCGCGAGTCGAGCACCGGCTCGCTGACCTCGGCGCCCTGGCGGACCACCGCACCATGCTTCTCGGCGTGTTCGAGCAGCATGGTGTCGAGCAGCGTACGGCTGACGGTGTGGCCGTGGTCGGGCATGCCCGGCCGTTTGGGGAAGGACAGTTCCCAGCGCGACGGGCTGAACACCGTCACCCGGTTGACCCGGTGGAACTGCGCGACCTCGTCGGCCAGGCCCATCTTCTGCAGATAGCTCACCGCGCGGGCGGTCAGGCCGTCGCCGCACGGCTTGTCGCGGGGGAACGACGCCTTGTCGAGGACCACCACCTTGGCGCCGGTCTGGACGGCCTGCCAGGCGGCCGCGGAACCGGACGGACCGCCGCCGGCGATCACCAGGTCGAATCGTTCGGTCACAGTCTCGGCTCAGTCTCTGTGGTGTGGAATCGGACGCAGTCGATGCTAGCGGCCGTTGTCGCCGGTCTGCATCACCGACCCTGCCTGATCAGCGTAGTCCTGCCAGTAGAGTGCTCAAGGTGGTCAGGATCCCGGTGCCTCGCCCGGGGGTCAGCAGCCCCGGCAAGGTCGACGCGCGCAGCGAGCGCTGGCGCGAACACCGGAAGAAGGTGCGTGCCGAGATCGTCGACGCCGCATTCGCCGCGATCGACCGAGACGGCCCACAGGTGAGTCTGCGCGAGATCGCCGCCCAGGCCGGCACCGCGAAACCCAAGATCTACCGGCACTTCAACGACAAGGCCGACCTCTTCGGCGCCATCAGCAAGCGGCTGCGCGACATGTTGGTCTTGGCCATCTTTCCCACCATCGACCTGGCCACCGACCCCACCCGCGAAGTGGTGCGCCGGTGCGTGGCCGAGTACGTCGCCCTCGTCGAGCGGCACCCCAACGTCCTGAGGTTCGTCCTGCAGGGCCGTTTCCCCGAACCGTCGGAGTCGACCACCCGCGGACTGAACGAGGGCCGCGAGATCACCATGGCGATCGCGCAGATGTTCAACAACGAACTGCAGGATCTGCACCTGGAACCGGCCAGTCTGGAACTGGCCGCGGCGGCGTGCTTCGGATCCGCGTCGACGGCCACCGACTGGTGGCTCGGGCCCGACTCGGACAGCCCGCCGCGGATGCCGACCGGGAAGTTCGTCGCGCACCTCACGACGATCATGCTCGGCACCATCGCGGGCATCGCCGATCTGTTGGAACTCGACCTCGACCCCGACCGGCCGCTGCGCAGCGCGACCCTGCGCATCGCCGCGGTGGGTTGATCGCGGCCGCGCGCGGCGCCGCGGCGAGCTGATCGCGCGCCGCGCCGCGACACGCCCAGACACAACGTGTTGTGTTGGCGCTGCTTGTCGCACCCCAGGGGTAGTGTCTGACTATCGGCGGTTGCACCGTCGTTGATATCGGTTCAGCCGCAACTGAAGTGGGGTTCTCGTGAGCGATGGAATCAAGCTGATCGACCGGGCGTCGGCGATCAACTGGAACCGGGTGACCGACGAGAAGGACGCCGAGGTGTGGGACCGGCTGACCGGAAACTTCTGGCTGCCGGAGAAGGTTCCGGTGTCCAACGACATCCCGTCGTGGAACACCCTGACCGCGCACGAGAAGCAACTGACGATGCGGGTCTTCACCGGCTTGACGCTGCTCGACACCATCCAGGGCACCGTCGGGGCGGTCAGCCTGATTCCTGACGCCGTCACCCCGCACGAGCAGGCCGTGCTGACCAATATCGCGTTCATGGAGTCGGTCCACGCCAAGAGTTACAGCTCAATCTTCTCCACGCTGTGTTCGACGAGCGACATCGACGACGCTTTCCGCTGGTCGGAGGAGAATCCGAACCTGCAGCGCAAGGCGCACATCGTGATGGACTACTACCGCGGCGACGACCCGCTCAAGCGCAAGGTGGCTTCCACGCTGCTGGAGAGCTTCCTGTTCTACTCCGGCTTCTACCTGCCGATGTACTGGTCGAGCCGGGCCAAACTCACCAACACCGCCGACATGATCCGGTTGATCATCCGCGACGAGGCGGTGCACGGCTACTACATCGGATACAAGTTCCAGCGCGCGCTGGCGAATGAGCCCGAAGCCCGCGTGCAGGAGCTCAAGGACTACACCTATGAGCTGCTCTTCGAGCTTTACGACAACGAGACCGAGTACACCCAGGACCTTTACGACAGCGTCGGGCTGACCGAGGACGTCAAGAAATTCCTGCGTTACAACGCCAACAAGGCGCTGATGAACCTCGGGTACGAGGCCCTTTTCCCGCGTGACGAGACCGACGTCAACCCGGCGATCCTGTCGGCGCTGTCGCCCAACGCCGACGAGAACCACGACTTCTTCTCCGGGTCGGGTTCGAGCTACGTCATCGGCAAGGCCGTCGTCACCGAGGACGAGGATTGGGACTTCTGACCGTTCAGCCTCTCCACAGATTCTTCGAATTCCGCAGGGTGCCGCACGCGGCACCCTGCGGAGTTGTTTCTAAAACTGACTTGTCCGCCAGGGGATTTCGGACCATCCCGGCCGTGTCTCGGGGACGGGATTTCTTTATCGCCCTAACGGGCATTTATCAGGAATCGTAAATTTTCTGTCTGAAATGCGAGACAGGTCACACTTCGCCCACGCATACTCACCCGCAGCGCTGCCGGAACCGTACCGGCGGCAAGGTCATCTTGAGGGGCAGTGATGGGTTCTGCGGACTCCGCGCGGCACGGTCGTCATTCCATGGAATACCAGGGAACTCATCGCAAGCCTGCGGTGCCCGTCCACGCCCGGTACATCGGGCGGGGGACTCATTCCTTTCACAGCGGCACCGGACGCGACCGCGGCTCGGCCGTCGCAGACGAATCAGGCGTTTATTCTCGTGCAGAACGCGTTGCGGCCGAACGGTGGTATCGCCGCCCGCTTCCCGGACATCAGCAAGGCATTGGGTATCAACCCCGACATGCCGGCGGCGGGCAAGGTGACCTCAGCGGACAAGAAGGTCGCGCTGAACACCACCACCTTGGATTTGACCTGGGCCTATGATCCGATCGGCGATTTCCCCGCGGTGTTCAACCCGACGGCCATCATCAACTCCGCAATGGCCGGCCTGCCGCTCAACATCATCGACGGCCTGGCTGCCAATCCGATCCAAGGCGACTCGCTCCAGGCCATCGGCCTGAACCTCGGCGGCCTCCTGCAGTTCCCGGGCGTCCCGGTCCTGGGTAGGCTCCCCATGGAAACCGGCAAGGCGTTCTACAGCACCCTGGTTCCCAACCTGATGCCGATCCTGGTGCCCGCCGTATTGCCCGGCACGCTGATCAATTTCGCACTCAAGGCGGTGGGCAGCCCGTTCCTGTTGGGTAACCCGTTCGTCGACGTCTTGAACCCCGTGATGAAGATCCTTGTCAACGCCGGCTACACCGACGTGCTCTCGCCGACCAAGCTGAACACCTGCGCTCAGGACTGCTACACCGCCAACCCGAAGTCCTGGGCCACGCTGGGGTACTCGGCCTACGACCGGACTTTCGGCTTCAACCCTGCTACCAATCCCGCGACGCCCAACAAGGCGGCGAGTCCCGCGACGCCCACCCCGTTCGGGACGGTCCAGCCGCTGACGCCGGAGGAAAAGAAAGCATTGCCCGGCGACGTGTGGAACACCCTTAGCAGCGGTGTTAAGGCCGAAGTCGCCAAGCCGTACTGGGGCATCCTCGTGCCGAACCCGCCCGCAGCGGCCAAGCCGGCAGCGGTGCAGGCCGCGGCGGCCGTTGCGCCGCAAGAGGTTTCGGCACCGTCGGCACCCGCCGTGGCGGACCCGGCTCCGGTGCCGGCCGAGCCCGTCGCGCCCGCCCCGGCCCCTGAGGCCGCGCCGGTACCGGCCGAACTCGCCGCCGCGGCCCGCGACGGCGGCGCGAGCGAGGACCCGACGCCGGTCGTCGCTGCGCATCGTGGCGCTTCCTCGTCCTCGGACAACGCCGACAGCCCCAAGGCGGCGGGATCGACTGGTCGGCACCGCGCCGGCGACTAGCCAAGCGCCACCAACAAGCACGGCTCCGCCGGGCTCCGGGACACCGGGGCCCGGCGGAGCTGTATCCGGGCCCGGAACGCACGATCAGTCGGCGGCGGCGGATGCTGTTTCTTCTCAGGCGACTTCAAGAAATTGCTTAACGCTTAGGTAAATTGGTTACGCCCCCCGGTTGGCCCTCCGTTCCTCGTTGCATCGAAGTCCCAGATAGGTGTTTCGCGCGGGTGGCGTGTTACGCGTGAGGCGTCACTCAGAAATTTTTCAGGAAATCTGCACAAAACCATCGGAAATCCCACACAGCTGCGTTACTTCGTGTTCATAATTTGCGCAACGTCGCGGGGTCAGAACTTGCGGCAAGACCGTTAAGGGACAGCGATGGCTTCTGCAGACTCGACCCGAACCACAGGCCGCAACATCGAAAAGCCGGCGTCCTCCGGGTACGCCCGGTATGTCGGCCGGGTCGGTGCGCTCGCCTTTGCCCTCGGCGTAGGTGCGGGTATCGCATCGATGCCGGTGGCCTTCGCCGACAACAACGGCTCCGACGGTGCCGCCGGGTCGTCCGCTTCATCTGATGCCGGACCGTCGCGCACACCGCATCGGGGCGGGGGTGCAGCCGACGACTCGTCCAACAACGCACCCGCTCCCGCAGCCTCGACTGCCGACGCCAACCGCGCCCCGCGCGCCGCGGCGGAGGTTCCCGACGTCGAGGTCCCGAGCGCTGCGGAGATCACCGCACCGCCGGTGGTGACGAACCCGTCTCCGGTCGTCGAGTCCCAGGCCTCCGGATCCAACGATTCGGGCCCGGCCGCCGCCCCGGTGGAGTGGACCGCTGTCGCAGCTACCCGCGGTGAGGTCGGCACCCGTCGTAACGCGGCACCCGCACCGGCAGCGGCGGCCCCGGCTGCGGACGTTCCGGTGGTCACCGCCAACGACCCGGCCCCGGAAGTCCCCATCCCGACGCTCTACACGGTGCCGACGGCTGCTGCCTCAGATCCAAGTGCCTTCTGGCTCTTCGGTAACGGCACCGCCGATCACCCCAACGCCGGCTTCCTCGGCGGCAACGGCTACTCCTTCACCGCCTTCGAAGGCGTGTGCACCGCCGGCCCGTGCAACGGCGGCAACGCCGGCCTGCTGTGGGGGTCCGCCGGCAACGGCTTCGTCGGCGGTAACGGCGGCAATGCCGGCCTGTTCGGTGACGGCGGCTCTGGCGCGAATGCTCTGCCGGGTACCGGCGGAGCGGGCGGCCGCGGCGGCAACGGCGGCATCCTGGGCGGTGCCGGGGGATTCGGCGGCGTCGGCGGCTCGGCAGCCGCTGCCGGCGTCGGCGGCGTGGGCGGCGACGGCGGTAAAGCCGGCCTGTTCTTCGGCGCCGGCGGCGCCGGGGGCATCGGCGGGTCGAGTGGCTTCACCGGGACAACGGCCGGTGCCGGCGGTCGCGGCGGCGACTCCGGCCTGTTCTCCCTATTCGGCGCGGCAGGGGCGGGCGGCAACGGCGGTACCGGGCAGCTGAACAGCAACGGCGGTGACGGCGGCGCCGGCGGGACCGGCGGCAACGCCGGTTTGTTCGCGCTCAACAGCACCGGCGGTGCGGGCGGCCTCGGCGGCGATGGCCGCAACGGCGCAATCGGTGGCACCGGCGGTAAGGCCAGCATCTTGGGCAACGGCGGTGCCGGCGGTGCGGGCGGCGCCGGTTACGGCGCGCTCGGCACCACGGCGGGCAAGGGCGGCACCGGCGGCGGCGGTGGGTTGATCTTCGGCGCCGGCGGTACGGGCGGCGCAGGCGGCGCCACGTGCACGACCGCGCCCGGCTCGTCGTGCCTGGGCCTAGCCACCGGCGGTGCCGGCGGTGACGGCGGCAACGCGGGGATGTTGATCGGCAACGGCGGGGACGGCGGTGCCGGCTTCGCTGCCACCGCGAACGGCGTGCCCGCGGGAACCGGTGGCAACGGCGGCGACGGCGCCTTCCTGGCCGGCAACGGCGGCACCGGCGGCCGGGGCGGCGATTACCTGGCCGCAGGCGTCAACGGCAACAACGGAGCCAACGGCTCGGGCAGTGGATCGCCCGGGAAGGCCGGAACCGACGGTGCGACCGGCGGAACGGCCGGCGCCGGCGGCAACGGTGGTAACGGCAGCACGATCTTCGGTCGCGGCGGCGACGGTGGCGTCGGCGGAACCGGTGGGACCGCCGGCAACGGCGGCAACGGCGGCAACGGCGAGACCTGGTCCGGGCTCGGAATCAACTCCGGCGGCCTCGGCGGCGACGGTGGCGCCGGTGGCAACGGCGGTAAGGGTGGTACCGGCGGCCCCGGCGGCAACGCCGGCAAGGGCGGCCTGTTCGGCGACGGCACGGGCGGTGCGGGCGGCGTCGGCGGCGCCGCGGGCCTCGGCGGCAACGGCGGTACCGGCGGCCAAACCGCCTGCGGCCTGTTCTCCTGCAGCGGGGTGCCGAACGGAGGCGCCGGCGGCAATGGCGGCAAGGGCGGCAATCCCGGCGTCGGCGGCGACGGCGGAGTCGGCGGCACCGGTGCCACCGCCGGTAAGGCCGGTGGTCAGGGCCTAGCCGCGACGACGTCATCGGGCAACGGCGGAAACGCCGGCAACTCCGCCGCCGGCGGGAAGAACGGCCCCGGCGGCTACGGCGGGGATGCCGGCGCACTCGGCAACGGCGGCAACGGCGGGAACGGCGAGGGCACCGCCAAGGGCGGCGATGGCGGGACCGGCGGCTCGACCATCGGCGACGGTGGCAATGGCGGCAACGGCGGGGCCAGTGCCGGCGCCGGCGGTAACGGCGGCAATGCCCCGACCGTCGGCAACGGCGGCAACGGCGGTAGCGGTGGCAACGGTGGTAACGGCAGCACGGGCAGCTCCGGGAGCAGCGCCGCCCCCAACGGCGGCAACGGCGGCAACGGACTCGTCGGTGGCACCGGCGGTAACGGTGGCAACGGCGGGGCGACATCCGGAAATGGCGGACAAGGCGGCACCGGTGGCAATGGCGGTGCCGGCGGTAAGGGCGCCAACGGCTTCACCCCCACCACCATTCGCAACAACGCCAACCCCAACGGCCTGGGTGGTGGCACCGGCGGTAATGGCGGCGACGGCGCCAAGGGCGGCACCGGTGGTAACGGTGGCAAGGCCCTGGGTAGCGGCGCCGACGGCGCCGGCGGCGCCGGCGGCATCGGCGGCGCGGCCGGCAGTGGCGGCAACGGCGCCAACGGTCAGACCGGGTGGAGCGCCAGCAACGGGACGGGTATCGCGGCCGGTAACGGCGGTAACGGCGGCAACGGCGGCGCCGGCGGCAATGCGAGTTCGGTCGCGGGAACCGGCGGCACCGGCGGCACCGGATCCACCCCGGGAGCGACCGGCGCCACCGGCTCCGGCGGCGCCAAGGGCAACGGCGGCAACGGCGGCAACGGCGGCAACGCCTGGACTGGTGCGTCCGGTCCGGTCAACGGCGGCAACGGCGGCGACGGCGCCCTGCCCGGCACCGTCGGCACCGGCGGCACCGTCGGCACCGGCGGCAACGGCGGTAACGGCGCCAACGGAGGCTCCAACGGCAGCAAGGGGACGACACCCGTCGTCCCGTAACGAGAGCCAACGCAGGTAACAGGACCAATCTGCCGGCCGGGCCGGTGCCAGAAAGGAGTTAGTCATGATCGACTCAACGGAGAATCGCGAGACGCGTCGTAGCAAGGCGCGTCGGGCCAAGACGTCGGCTGTGGCGGGAGTGGCGGCCACGGCGATGAGCCTCGGACTTGCAACGACCGGTGGGGTGCCGGCAGCGAACGCCGACGTCAATATCACCTGGAATCCGGCGTACACCGCGGGCGCTATTGCCGGCCTGCTGAATTTCGTCGGTAACGCGGTGCCGGGCCTGAGCATCGGCGGGGGGCTCTACGACTCGGGGCCGCCGCAGTCCGCGTTCATCAGCATCGATTCGGGCGTCGGCTTCGTCGGCAATGTGAACCTCACGCTCCTGCTGAAGTACCTGAACGACGGCTCGGTCAAGGGCCTGTACAACACCATCGGCTCAATCCCGCAGCCGACTTGCACCACGGGCAACTACGCATCGAACTGCCGGTACGTGCTGGAACTGGCCACCTCCCAGGCGACCCAGAATCTCGTTGAGGCCTATCGGACGCAGATCCAGAGCGTGACCACCGGGCAGACCCCGAACGGGTTCATTCCGTTCGAGGCGGCGCCGAACTCCACGGAGGCTCGCCCCACCCAGACCAACCAGGCGCTGGCCTTCGTTCAGAACCCGTATCGACCCAACGGCGGCTTCTACTCCCGCTTCCCGCAGTGGTCGGGGTTGTTCGGGATCAACCCGGCCATGCCGGCGGCCGGAAGGGTCGTGTCGCCCGATAAGAAGATCGCGCTGAACACCTCGACCATCGACGTCACGTGGGCCTACGACCCGAACGCCGACCTGCCCGAGGTCCCGAGCCTGCTGGCGTTCGCCAATTCACTGTCGGCGGCGCTGCCGCTCAACCTGATCACCGGAGCCCTGGAAGGCCTGGTTCTGGCCAATGCTGCCGGCGAAGCCGTCACCACCACAACCCTCGGACTCAACCTGGCGGCGGTCCTGCAATTGGGACCGCTGCCCGTCATCGGAACGCTCGGCATGACTCCTGGTCTGGCGTATTACGGGACGCTGGTGGGCGATCAGTTGCCGCTGCTGGCTCCGTCGCGGCTGTCGGCGCTGGCCATCAATGCGCTACTCAAGGCCGTCAACAGCCCTTACCTGCTGGGCAACCCGTTCCAGGACGCCATTGAGCCGGCGCTGAAAATCCTGGTCAACATCGCCTACCCGGATGTGGTCACACCCACGGACGGGGGCACCTACAACCGCACCTTCCTGACCGGCGGGACCAACATCCCGTTCAACTCGGTGGAGCCGCTCACTCCGGAGGAGAAGAAGGCCGTCCCCGGCGATGTGTGGGACGCCTTGAAGGCCGGTGTTCAGGCGCAGTTGGACAAGCAGTTCTGGGGAATCATCGTGCCGAACCCGAATAAGCCGCCGGCCGGAGCGGCCACCCCGGCAGCGGCGGCGATCAAGGCTGCGGCGGCCACCCCGGCTCCGCAGGCCGATCCGGTTGCGGTCCCCGTCGAACCGGCTCCTGCGGTGCAGGTCTCGGCTCCGGCTGCGGATCCGGCTCCGGCCGCGGATCCGGCTCCGGCCGCGGATCCCGATCCGGCGGTGGAGGTTCCGGCTGTCGAGGTCCCGTCTCGAGCAGAGACCCCCGCCTCGGTCCCCGCGCCGCCCGTCAGCGGTCATCGCGGTGCGGCGTCGTCCTCGGACAACTCCGACGCTCCCAAGGCGGTGGCGTCGACCGGACGTCATCGCGGCGCGGCCTAGCAATCACTCGACCGACTCCGCCGGGCCCCCGACACAGGGGCCCGGCGGAGTCGCATGTATCGGGTGAACACAGGGTGAATAACCGCCCATCTCGCTGGCCGAACCGACAGACTGGAGATATGACCGACAAGCCGCTTTTCCGCTCCGTCATCGACTGGCTCCGCGCCGGCTACCCGAGTGGAGTGCCAGGTCCGGACCGGGTGCCGCTACTCGCCCTGCTGCGCGACACCCCGCTCACCGAAGACGAGGTCAAAGCCGTCGTGCGAGAGATCACCGATCATCAGGCTGAGGTGTTGCAGGACGGGGTTCTCGGCCACGACGAGATCGAGAAGTTCATCGAAGGGGTCGCCCACCACGACGGCGGCCCGGAGAACATCAAGCGGATCGCCGACCTCCTGGCCGCTCAGGGGTGGACGCTGGCGCCCGCACTGGAGGCGGCCGATAAAGCGCTCGGGGAGGATCTCGGGGAGGATTAAGCCTCGCGCAGCGACTCGGTAACTTCCGCCTGATTCGATCCCTCGTCCCCGCGCGCCGCTTACGCGTCGCGCAGGCTTGGACGGCGCGCCGCTTACGCGTCGCGCAGACTTGGACGGCGCGCCGCTTACGCGTCGCGCAGCGACTCGGTATAGATCGGAAGAGCACACG
>CAIRCP010000031.1 GCA_903877095.1 uncultured Actinomycetes bacterium
CCCACGAGCAGCATCACGTCATCGAATCGGACCTGCCGATCCTCCCGCCCCAAAGCCACGCACCAGATTCTCCCGCGCACCAGTGCCAAAACCGTTCGGACGCGCGGCAACCCGGCGACTAAAACAGCAGCGTCCTAGCCGTCGTTGTGTGGCTCGTCGCGCTGATCGCCGGAGCGCTCTTCTTCATCCCGACGGCAAATGCGGACAACATATCCGTGGCAGGGTCGTCCATCGCGCAGCGGTTCGGGCCGCTGCCCCCGGCCAGTCCAGAGCCGCCGCCCGCGCCGTCGGACCCGACCCCGCCGCCCAGTGAATCCGAACAACCGGCCCCGGCTCCGGAAGCGCCTGCCAACGCGCCGGCCCCGGAAGCGCCGGCCAACGCGCCAGCGGAGCCGAACGCCCCAGCGGAGCCGAACGCCCCAGCGGAGCCGAACGCCCCAGCGGAGCCGAACGCCCCCGCGGAGCCGAACGCCCCAGCGGAGCCGAACGCCCCCGCCACCCCGAAGAACATCACCGTAGCCACCCGCAACCTTGCGCCATTCGTCTTAACCGATGGAAAGCTCAAGAGCGGCTTCACGATTGACATCGTGGAGGAACTCGCCAAACGCAACGACTGGAAGGTGAACTACCTCGATTTCCCCTCCGTAGCCGAGCAACTCAAGGCCGTTGCCGAGGGCCGCGCGGATATGGCGGCCGCGGCGATTTCGATCACCTCCGCACGGGCGAAGGAGTTCGAATTCTCGCAGCCGTTCATGAGTGGCGGCCCACAGATCATGATTCCCACCAGCACGGCGAAAGCGTCCACTCCGGGTCTGGTGGACTTTGTGAAGCTGCTGTTCTCCAAGACCGTGCTCGTGTGGCTGCTTGCGGCGGTCGCGATCACACTGATCCCCGCCCACTTTGTCTGGCTGCTCGAGCGGCGCCATCCCGAGTCGATGGTATCGAAGTCCTACTTCCCCGGCATCTTCCATGCATTCCGCTGGGGCATCGGGTCGATGGCCGGCGCCGCCGACGATTCGCCCCGCGGCGCTCTCACGCGACTGCTCGCGGTGCTCTGGGGATTCATCTGCATCATTTTCATCTCGTACTACACCGCGACACTCAGTGCGAATTTAACCGTGGGCAAGATTGGCGCGCAGATCAAGTCGGCGTCCGATCTCATCGGGAAGAAGGTTTGCACCATCGCCAAGACGACCTCATCGAGCGCTCTGGATCGCTACGGCGTGACGTACGACGGCGTCACCTCCATTGACGACTGCTACAAGGGCCTTCAGGCGGAGAAGTACGACGCGCTGGTCTACGACGCCCCGGTGCTCAGTTACTACGCCAGCCAGACGGCACCCGGCACGGTCGATCTCGTCGGCTCAGTGCTGCAGCCCGAGGATTACGGTATCGCCTTCCGTATCGACAGCCCTCTGAGCCAGGTCACCGACGAAGCCCTGCTGAGGATGCGTGAGGACGCCACCTACGCCCAGATCAAGCAGAAGTGGTTCGGATCGGACACGTCGCCCAGCGGCGGCTAAGCCGCCGGGCGATGTTCCACGGCACTATATTTGACCGCCGATTTGTGGCATAGTCCGTATTTCTAATCCAGCGCTAGCAAAGCCCGGAGAGGACGGGAGATGCCGACTAACCGCAATGTCGCTCAGTTAAGTTCATGGGCCGGTTGTCAAGTGGCCGTTGATGGTGACGTCGACGGCGATCTTGTAGCTGTTGCGGTCGATGTCGCCTTTGGCCCGGTGTTTGGAGATGGCGCGTTTGACGACGC
>CAIRCP010000032.1 GCA_903877095.1 uncultured Actinomycetes bacterium
CGACCTCCCGCCAGGCGCCCCGCCTCAACGACGCGGCTCGGACCGCCCGTCTGCTCGAGCGCCCGTACATCAGGAATCTGCCGCAGCTCTTCAAAGACGCGGACCACGCCCGCACCCTCCGCCGTGCAGGTTTTGCCCGCGACCTCACGGACTGCGCCGCCCTCGACGCCCATCCGGTGCTCCCGGTCTGGGTAGCCGGCCATATCGTGCTTCAAGGCTAGAAAGCCGCGTTTTGATTGGCGTTAGTGACCGAGAGTCAGCCGTTGTCTTGCGACTCATTTGTCGTCGGTGTAAAATATTAATTAAGACTGATAGTCTAACGGCTGATTAAAAGGTCGAGGTACTGTACTCGTCTAGTACACAGTTCTGCCTGTCGTAAGACGCAAGGTTGTAAGCTCAAGGTAGTTTTTTTTTCATACCCCCCCCCGTGATTAGTCTACCTCGCGACCAAAAGAGAAGCAGGCGAAGTTTTTGCGCATTATTCGGGTTGGTGTTTTTAGCTTCGTGCGGGAGAGATCTGACCGCGCCGGTGCACGGCAGCACAGCACTCGGCAATACTACACGAGCTGTTGTGCTCGGCGCCGTGCCCGCTGCGACAACGATTGAGTTGCACCTGCAACTTGGCAAGCTATCCGACCTTCAGGTTGACTACTGGTCCGATTCGACGGATCGACTTCGTCTCATTGTAAATCGCGACTCGGTCCAAGCGGGAGTAACGCTGTATCGGTTACGTGCGAGTCGGACGTACCACTTTGAAGTTCGAACTGTGGACGAGCAGGGGAATCTCGGTCCCGAGACGATCGGACTTTTCGACACGTCGGCGCTCCCAGACGATCTGGCTGGTATGCGTTTCGTAACAATCGGCACCCCAAGTTATGGGGTGACCGTTTTTCAGGTATATACGGACGGATTCAACGGATTTGTCGGCGTTAATGGGCAAGGTGAGGTCGTCTGGTTCTATCGAACGCAAACTGCACCGCAAGGTTTTACGCGTCGTCAAAATGGCAATTTTGTCCTTGTTGACTGGCCCAATGGCCTAGTCGAGGTTACCCCTGCAGGGAAAGAGTTACGCCGGAAGTCGAGCGCTGCTTTGGGGGGCGCTGCTCACCATGATGTGATCGCGACTCCCCAGAACACTCTCATCTTCTTGCAGCAAGAGACGAGGGAATTCGACGGTTCGCCACTTGTTGGTGACCGAATCGTGGAATGGAACCCGGAGACGGGTACGGTGACACCTCGCTGGTCTGTGCACGATTTTTATTCTCCTGACACAAGCTGGGGGATTCACAGTGATCGAGAAGACTGGACACACGCGAATTCTCTGTCAATCGGTCCACACGGCAACATCATTTTGTCGCTCAACTGGCTGGACCAGGTAATTTCGATTGCCCCCAACTGGGCGAAAGTAGAGTGGCGGCTCGGTGGATATGGTAGTGATTTTGCAGTCGACCCGGCGGCGGAGTTTATGGGTCAGCACACGGCCCAGATGACGTCGGAGTCGCGAGTTCTATTATTTGACAATGGCCGAGATAAATCGAACGGGGATCTTCGTTCGCGAGGTCTCGAGATTTCACTGGACAGCGTAAAGCACCTAGCCAAGCTTGTATGGCAGTTTTATCCCACGCCGGCCATCAACGCGCCTTACGTTGGATCGGCCCGCCGCCTTCCCAACGGGAACACTATCGTACAGTTCGGCTTGAGCGCTGGAATGTTCGATTTGGCGACCGGTCCAGTCGCCGCCTACGAAGTCACCCCTTCGGGGCGCACGGTTGCCGCCATTATGCTCCCCGACGTGTTTTTGAGTTACCGCGGTGAGCCATTACTTAGCGTTGGCGGCGAGCGCGTGGTCCCCAAGCCGTGACCTGAGCCGCCGCCTACCAGTCAAGAATTCGGTACTCCTGCCCGCACGGCGCCCCGCTGTGCGGCGCGGGGCATTTCGGCCACCAGGATCTTCAATGCCCAAAGCTTCGCGCGACCGATCGCCGACTCCGGACGTCACCCCCGACGCGCGCCTCGCGCTCGGCGAAGACGACGAGCTCCCGTTCGACACGGTCCCGCGGCCCCCGCGCAAAAAGCGGAAGTCGGCAGGCGCATCGTCGACCGAGTCCGCACCAGATCCTGCCGACATGCAAAGATCAGCGCGACGCACGCATTTGCGCCGCGAAGTTGGCGGTATCGCCCTGCTCCTCGCCTCCGTCTTTGTGGCCGGAGCCCTGCTGGCCGGTGGCACCGAGAACGGACAGAGCTGCACCAATGCGGGCGGGATCTTCGGTCCGGTTGGCGCCTGTCTCCGCTCCTCTGTGCTCCTCTCGATCGGCGCACTCGCGGCGGTCATCGTCCCGTTCATTCCCGCCGTACATGCGCTTCGCCTGCTCGGTCGGATCGAAGAATCCTCCGACAAACGGTGGCTCTTCTTCACCGTCGGGCTCGCCTTGATCGTTCCGGTGTCCGCGGCGCTTGCTCGCGGTGCCACGGTCGATGGCTCAAACATTGATCCACTCGCCGGACTCTTCGGGTCGTTCGTTGCCTTCTATCTCGCCAAGGTCATCGGCCTCGGGGGCGCCTGGGTGGTCGTCACCATCGCGACCTGTGGTTTGATGGCCGGCACGCTGGCGTGGAACCCGATCCGCATGTTGATCGGCGCCCGCGGTACCAAGCCGCCGCTCCACGTGGCCGCTGCCGCCGAACTCACGAAGGCCGAAGCGCTCGAGCCCGACTCGCGCGACATGCCCGCGCTCGACCTGACCCTGATGGAAGTCGCGGCCGTGAGCGCCGTCGCCGCGGAAGAACGCGACGACGAGTCCGAGGCCGCTTCGCCCGCTGAGAAGCCGGCGAAGAAGAAGAAGCTGAGCAAGAGCGAGGCCCGAGAGGCCAGTGCCGCCGAAGTGGTCGCTGCCATCAG
>CAIRCP010000033.1 GCA_903877095.1 uncultured Actinomycetes bacterium
GAACCTGCCACCACGCTTACCCGCATCGGAGGGCATTACCGATTCGACAGCCGCCCAGAACTCATCAGAAATCACACCCATACGTGTCACCGCGAAATCGTCGCTGTTCAACACCTTTCAATTCGGGAGACACGCCCTAGGCCTACGCCGTATCGACGACGTCGATGTGTTGGTCTCGGAAGCAGACGCCGAACGGGCAATCGCGACGCTGTTGAACGCCGGCTATGCGGACGCCACACCCGAACAGTCGGTCGGTCGGCTTCAGCCACGCCCGGGCTTATCGGGCACCCCAGGGAGCCGCAATCGACCTCCACTGGTGGGCATTCAAAACCGCTGGCGACGACAGCGGAATGTTCGAGACCGCCAGGACAGCGACTCTGCTGGGCGGGTCCGTGCTGGTTCCATCGGCGACCGAGTGTCTGATATCCGCGGTGGCCGGCGCCTTCCAGGTCCACGGGTCCCCGAGGCTGCGGTGGATCACCGACGCGATGTTGCTTCTCGAGAGTGCTGAGGTTGACTGGCCGATGTTGATTGAGCGCGCCCGGCGGCCCGGCGTCGCTCTGTCCCTCCACGAAGGCTTGGCTTACCTGGCACGCGAGTTCGGGGCACCCGTGCCGGCATACGTGCTCAACGCGTTACATCAACTACCGGTCAGTTGGCGAGAGCGGGCCGCTTTCTGGGCAGCAATTCATCAACCACCGGTGGGAGCAACTACTCTTCAGCGCTTGGAGCACCATCGAGCGCGCCGCCTTCACCCCTCGAACAACCTGCCCCGAGATTTGTTCTGGCACATGGCGCAGGTGACGGGAGAACGCCGGCGGGATGTCCTGCTCCGCGCTCCGCGGACTGCGCTGCGCTCGGTGGTGTTCATCGTGCTCAGGTACGGCGACGTATCGGCCAGGCGGTTTCGCGATGCGGGATTGCGCCGGTCGGCATCGGCGCGTCAAAGGCGTCGTCGAGATAGGTGAGCATCGTCGCGACCGGGAGCGTAAGTCGTCGCTGGCGGGCCAGCCCGGTGAGTCGTATGCGAGAACGCGCGCGGACAACTCCTCCGACCGTGGCGATACGGCGCGAGCCATCATGCCGTCGGCCGCATGAACATGACCTGCGCCGCCTTCGAGGCCGAGTAGGCCGGCCAGCCGCCCGTGATTGTGTGATGAACAGACGCGATCAGCACAATGGATCCGGGTGCGTGCGCCTTTTTCAGCTCCCTGCCGACCAGTTGCGTGAATCCATCTGGCCGAACTTCCCCTTAGCAGCAGCTTTACGCAGGCCTCAGTGTTCGCGGCACCCTGGAATCTGTCAAATTTTTTAACGGTCCAGCAGATTGACCGCGAGCCGAAGCGGGGACTTCTGGCCCCTAGCCCACGGATCTCTCCGGTGCTGGGATCAATGAAGAGGCGGCATGGTGGGGGCCGCCCGGAGGGGGTAGGAATTCGTGACCCGTGCCATACGCCGGCAACAACCGCGCCGGGTGTTCAAAGATCGACGCGAGGCGGGCCGGGTGCTGGCCGGCCTGCTGCAGGCTTACCGAAGCAGGCCCGACGTCGTCGTGCTCGGCCTGGCCCGGGGCGGCCTGCCGGTGGCCTTCGAGGTGGCCCGCTCGATCGGCGCGCCACTGGACGCGTTCATCGTCCGCAAACTGGGTGCGCCGGGACATGAGGAGTTCGCGGTCGGCGCGCTGGCCAGCGGTGGCCGGGTGGTGGTCAATGACGACGTGCTGCGCGGCCTGCGGGTCACCCCTGAGCAACTCCGGGAGATCGCCGTCCGCGAGGCCCGCGAGTTGGAGCGCCGGGAGGCGGCCTACCGTGGCGGGCGCCCGCCGCTGAACGTCACCGGCAAGACGGTGATCCTGGTCGACGACGGCCTGGCCACCGGCTCGTCCATGATGGCCGCGGTGCAGGCGCTGCGCGACGCCGAGCCCGCCGAAATCGTGATCGCCGTGCCCGCCGCGCCGGAGTCCACCTGCCGGGAATTGGCCGGGCTCGTCGACGACATGGTGTGCGCGTCGATGCCGACGCCGTTCCTGGCGGTGGGTGAGTCCTTCTGGGACTTCACCCAGGTCACCGACGACGAGGTCCGTGACCTGCTGGACACCCCGACGACTGGACCGGCGGTCGAACGCGCCGTCGTGCCCACCCCGGCCGAGTTCGTGGCGGCGGCGGCGATCGACGCTCCCGGCGGGTTGCCGCCCACCGACGTTCTCGACGACCTGATCGGCGACGCCCGGGTGGTGCTGATCGGCGAAAGCTCGCACGGCACTCACGAGTTCTACGAAGCGCGGGCCGAAATCACCAAGTGGCTCATCGAGCACAAGGGCTTCAATGCCGTTGCGGCCGAGGCGGATTGGCCCGACGCCTACCGGGTCAACCGGTACGTTCGGGGCCTGGGCTCGATGTCGGGGGACGAGGACGGTTCGCCGGAGGAGGCACTGCGCGGCTTCCAGCGGTTCCCGGCCTGGATGTGGCGCAACACCGTGGTCCGCGATTTCGTCGGCTGGCTGCGCTGGCACAACGGGAGATGCGCGGCCGACGGCCGGCGACAGACCGGGTTCTACGGCCTGGATCTCTACAGCCTGCACCGGTCGATGCAGGAGGTGATCGGATACCTCGACACCGTGGACCCGGCGGCGGCCGCGCGGGCCCGGGCCAGGTACGCCTGCTTCGACCACTCCGCCGGCGACGACGGCCAGGCCTACGGGTACGCCGCAGCGTTCGGGGCCGGCCAGAGCTGTGAACGTCAGGCCGTCGAGCAGCTGGTCGAGTTGCAGCGCAAGGGGCTTGAGTACCTGCGTCACGACGGCGAACCGGCCGAGGACGAGTTGTTCTACGCCCGCCAGAATGCCGTCACGGTGCGCGACGCCGAGGCGTACTACCGCGGCATGTTCGCCGGCCGGGTGACGTCGTGGAACATGCGTGACAAGCACATGGCCCAGACCCTCGGCGCGCTGATCGAGCACCTCGACCATGCAGGCGACCCGGCGCGGATCGTGGTGTGGGCGCACAACTCCCACGTCGGCGACGCCCGGGCCACCGAGGTCTCCGCGGACGGACAGCTGACCATCGGGCAACTGGCCCGCGAACAGTACGGCGAATCGTGCCGGCTGATCGGGTTCTCCACCTACCAGGGCACCGTCACCGCCGCCGGCGACTGGGGCGGTATCGCCGAGTGCAAAACCGTCCGCCCGGCGCTGGCCGGCAGCATCGAGGAGTTGCTGCACGAGACCGGTAAGCCGGCGTTCATCGTGCCCACGCACGACGGCTCCCCGGCCGCCGCGGCGCTGGAGGTGGTTCGCCTCGGCCGGGCCATCGGGGTGATCTACCTGCCGCAAACGGAACGGCAGAGCCATTACTTCCACGTGCGGCCGTCCGACCAGTTCGACGCGATGATCCACATCGACACCACCCGCGCGCTGGAGCCCTTGGAGCCGACCAGCGAGTGGATCGCCGGACAGAATCCGGAGACCTATCCGAGCGGGCTGTAGCAGGGTGGTGGGCGTGGAGATCGTCACGCTGTGCATGAACCCGGCCCTGGATATCACGACAGTCACCGACGTCGTGCGGCCGACCGACAAGTTGCGTTGTGGCACACCGCGTTACGACCCGGGCGGGGGTGGCATCAACGTCGCGCACGTCGCCGAAGTGCTCGGCACCCCGGCGACGGCGGTGTTCCCGGCCGGCGGCCCGGCCGGTGAACTGGTGCACACCCTGTTGGTCGCCGAAGGCCTTGCGGTGCAACGCATCCGGATCGGCGGATCGACGCGGGAGAGCCTCACCGTCAACGAGACCAGCACACAGCGGCAGTACCGGTTCGTGCTGCCGGGCCCGCAGCTGACGATCGCCGAGCAGGCCGAGTGCCTGCTGCGGCTGCGGCGCGCGGCGGCCGGCGGCCGCATCGTGGTGGCCAGCGGCAGCTTGCCGCCCGGCGTGCCCGACGACTACTACCAGCAGGTGTCGACGGTGTGCGAGGAACACGGCGCGACGTTCCTGCTGGACACCTCCGGCGGCGGGCTCACCCACATCAAATCCGGGGTGTTCCTGCTCAAGCCGAGCATCCGGGAGCTCCGCGAGGCTGTCGGCGCCGATTTGGCAGACGAGGCCGAGCAGGTCGCGGCGGCGCGGAGCCTGGTCAGCGGGGGCGTGGCCCGCCACGTGCTGGTCTCGAAGGGCAATCAGGGTGCGCTCCTGGTCGGCGCCGACGCCACGCAGCGGTTCGCCGCGGTGGACGTTCCGCCGGGCAGCGGTGTCGGCGCCGGCGACGCGATGCTGGCGGGGGTGGCGGTGGGCATCGCGCGGGGCTGGCCACTGAGCGAGGCGGTGCGGCTGGGCATCGCCGCCGGCGCGGCCATGCTGCTGACGCCCGGAACCACACCGTGCACCCGGGAGGACACCGAACGGCTGTTCCGGCAGACTGGGATGCCCAGCCCAGTAGTCCCAGCCGTCACGCCACCAGCACCGGAAGGCTGAAATGACCGAGCCCCCAGCGGTATTCACCCCGCCGTCGATCGTGGTCGGCGTCGACGGTTCGGCGGCAGCGGAGCGGGCGGCGCGGTGGGCGGTCGACGAGGCCGTCGGCCGCGGGCTTCCCCTGCACCTGCTGGCCGCGTTCAGCGGCCCCGAGACACGCCGCCGGGCCGAGGCCGCGATCGGGTCCGCCGCCGCCGCCGTCGCCGCCGACGGCCATCCGGTCACCGTCACCACCGAAGTGGTCACCGGGGATCCCGCGGCCGTGCTGCAGGCGGCGTCGCGAACCGCGGCGATGATCTGCGTCGGCGCGGTCGGACTCGACCAGGTCGACCACCCCGTCGGCTCGACGGTCAGATCGCTGGCCGCCTCGGCGCACTGTCCGCTCGCGGTGGTGCGGGGCTCCGGCGGAAACGGGCGCGGAGCGCCCGGAGACGGTGGGTCCGGTTGGGTGGTGACCGAACTCGATGAGACACCCGACAGCGCGGCGGTCCTGCAGTACGCCGTCGACGAGGCGCGGCTTCGCGGCACCGCGCTACGCGTGCTGGGCACCTGGCAGTCCGGCGGGAACGACGACGCAGCCCCCGACGAGCGCGGCCGGACGGTCCGCGCACACCTCGACCGGCGCATCGAGACCTGGAAACACCGCTACCCGGACCTCGACGTACTACCGGTGGCGGTGCCCGGCAGCGGGCTGGAGTACCTCGCCGCGCACGGCGCGGACATCGCGCTGATCGTGATCGGGGCCCGCAACGTCATCGCGGTCAACGAACTGCTCGGGCCGGCCGGGCTGACCGCCCTGCCGGATACTTCGGTACTGATCCTGGACAGACAGCGTCTGCTGTGACCGGTCGGCGGTTATGGTTGCCGTCATGGTCACGGTATTCCTCGTCGACGACCACGAAGTCGTCCGCCGGGGTCTGATCGAACTCCTCAGCGTCGACCCCGACCTGGACGTCATCGGGCAGGCCGGCTCCGTCACCCAGGCCCTGGCGCAGATACCGGCGCTCAAGCCCGACGTCGCGGTGCTCGACGTCCGACTGCCCGACGGCAACGGCATCGAGTTGTGCCGCGACCTGCTGTCGCGGATGCCGGACCTGCGCTGCCTGATGCTGACCTCGTTCACCTCCGACGAGGCGATGCTGGACGCGATCCTCGCCGGCGCCAGCGGCTACGTGGTCAAAGACATCAAAGGCATGGAACTGGCCAAGGCCATCAAGGATGTCGGCGCCGGCCGCTCCCTGCTGGACAACCGGGCGGCAGCCGCACTGATAGCGAAGTTACGCGGCGCGTCCGAACGGTCCGACCCGCTCTCCGGGCTCACCGAGCAGGAGCGGGTGCTGCTGGGGCTGCTCGGTGAGGGTCTGACCAACAAACAGATCGCCGCCCGGATGTTCCTCGCGGAGAAGACGGTCAAGAACTACGTCTCGCGACTGCTCGCGAAACTGGGCATGGAGCGGCGCACCCAGGCCGCGGTGTTCGTCTCCAAGCTGGACCAGAAACACCGGCACAACAGCTGACCAACGTGGCGTCCAACCAGTCTCCAGAGCACGACGCGCCGACGTCGCAGCTCCCACCCGTGCGTGACACCCTCTCCCAGTTGAGGCTTCGGGAGCTTCTCGTCGAGGTGCAGGATCGGGTGGACCAGATCGTCCGAGGCAGGGACCGGCTTGACGGGCTGGTGGAGGCCATGCTCGTGGTGACCGCGGGACTCGACCTGGACAGCACGCTGCAGACGATCATCGAGACCGCCACCAAGCTCGTCGACGCCCGGTACGGAGCACTCGGAATCCGCGGCGAGGGGCACCAGATCATCGACTTCGTCCTGGAAGGCATGGGCGAGGCGGACTTGGCGGCGATCGGGCGGGTGCCGCAGGGAATCGGAGTCCTCGGCCTGCTGCTCGATGATCCGAAGTCCATCCGGCTCGACGACATCGGCAAGCACCCGTCATCAGTCGGGTTCCCGCCGAATCACCCCCCGATGCACACGTTCCTCGGTGTGCCGATACGGATTCGCGACGAGATTTACGGCAATGTGTACCTGACCGAGAAGGCCGGCGGCGAAAGGTTCACCGAAGACGACGAGGTGCTGGTCGAGGCGCTGGCAGCCGCAGCAGGAATCGCCATCGACAATGCCCGCCTCTACGAGCGGTCGCAGACCCAGCAGGCCTGGATGGAAGCGACGCGTGACATCGTCACCCAGATGCTCGCCGGCGACGAGCCGCTCCACGTGCTCCGGCAGATCGCCTCCGAAGTTCTCAGACTCGCCCGGGCCGACGGGGCGTTCATCGCGGCGGCAGCCGAACCCGACACCGCCGGCGATTCCATCGACGAGTTGGTGGTAGTCGATGCCGTGGGTGCGGCGAACATCCGCGTCACTGCGCCGACGATCAAAGCAACCAGTGTCCTCGGCCGGGCTTTCGCCGGCCAACGCCCGTGCCGCGTGCACGAGATCGACGACCCCAAGCTCATGGACGGGCTGATGGCGGACGCCGGACCGGCCATGGTCATACCGGTGCGCGTCAACGCCGGCGGGATCGTGGTTCTGCTGCGCCGTCGCGGCGCGCCGGATTTCTCGCCCGAGCAGGTCGAGATGATGGCGGCATTCACCGATCAGGCGGCAGTGGCCTGGCAGCTGGCCATCAGCCAGCGGCGAATGCACGAGTTGGAGGTGATCTCCGAGCGTGACCGCATCGCCCGCGACCTGCACGACCACGTCATCCAGCGCCTCTTCGCCGTCGGCCTGACGCTGCAGGGAACAATCCCCCGCGCCCGCGCTTCGGAGGTGCAGCAACGACTCGCCGACACCGTCGACGAACTGCAGAACGTCATCCAGGAGATCCGCACGACGATCTTCGACCTGCACGGCGGGAACTCCGGCACGACGCGGCTTCGACAGCGGGTCACCGACGCCGTCGCGGTGTTCTCCCACGACGGGGTGCGCGTGGGCGTCCACTTCGTCGGACCGCTGTCAGTGGTGGACGCCGTCCTGGCCGATCACACCGAGGCCGTCGTCCTGGAAGCGGTCAGTAACGCCGTGCGCCATGCGGACGCGCGCACCGTCTCGGTGACCGTCCGGGTGGAGGACGAACTGACCGTGGAGGTGGTCGACGACGGCTGCGGCATGCCGGCCGACATCACCCCCAGCGGCCTGAACAACCTGCGTGACCGCGCCGAGCAACTCGGCGGCACGTTGTCGCTCACCGATGCCCCGGACAGCGGAACCGTTCTGCGCTGGTCCGCCCCGCTGACCTGAGCGGGCGTTTATCGTCCCCGCGCGCCGCCCATGGCGCGGGGCCCTCAGCCGGCTGGCGCCGTCATCGTCCCCGCGCGACAATCACGGGCATGCGGGCGGCGTGCACCACCGCCGTGCTCACCGAGCCCAGCAGCATCCCGGCGAAGCCGCCGCGGCCGTGGCTGCCCACCACCAGCAACTGGGCCGACTCGGCCTGCTCGAGCAACTGGTGCGCGGGCCGGTCGGCGGCCACCACCCGGCGCACCAGCACGTCGGGATAGCGCTCCTGCCAGCCCGACAGCCGCTCGCTGAGGGTCTCCTCCCCCATGGCCTGCATGGTCGTCCAATCCACCCCGGGGAATTCGAACACCCCGGAGTCGCTCCAGGCATGCACGGCCACCACATCCACCCCGCGGAACGACGCCTGCTCAAAGGCGATCTCCAACGCGTGTTCAGATGCCGGCGAACCGTCCACGCCCACCACCACCGGCGCCTGCGACGGGTGCGGCATCAACGGGTCCTCGTCATGGATGATCGCCACCGGGCAGTGGGCGTGATGGACCAGGCCGGTGCTGACCGAGCCGAGCAGAGTGCGCGCCAAGGCGCCCCGGCCGTGGCAGCCGACCACGATCATCTCGGCGTCGGTGGACAGGTCCGCCAGCACCGGGACGGCCGGTCCGCTGACCATCTCGGTGCTGATCTCCAGACGCGCGTCACCGGCCGCCTCTTGCGCCGTCGCGAGCGAGCGCTCCAGCAGCTTGGCGCCCTCACCCTCCTGCCAATGCAGATACGACGGCGGCATGGGCACGTCCGGGAAGGCCATCACGGCCGGCGGCTGCAGGACGAAGACGACCTTGAGGGGCACACCGCGGCGGGCCGCGTCACGCGCCGCCCAGTCAACCGCCACCTTCGACGGCGGTGAATCGTCGACACCGACGATGATCGGCTTCGTGCCTGCCGGAGTTGACATTTCACTGTCCTTCCTAAAACCCGTCCCGGTGAACCGTTTCCGGCGTGCGGACGGCGCATTCCGCGGATGACCTTAGCCGCCCCGGGCCGAGCCGGTGAGAGGCATTGGTCCCTGCTTGTCAGACCTGCACTGCCCTATCGTCGTTGTCATGGGGAGTGATCGGGTGCGGATCGACCCGCGCTACATCGACGCCGTGCTGTTCGACCTCGACGGGGTCATCACCGGCACCGCCGCCATTCACCAGACCGTCTGGACGCAGATGTTCGACGAGTACCTGGGCACTCGCGCCACCTCCGAATCGGAGAACCACGGCCCGTTCACCGCCGAGGACTACCGCCATTTCGTCGACGGCAAGCCCCGCTACGACGGGGTCCGGGATTTCCTGGCGTCCCGCGGCGTGACGCTGGCGTGGGGCTCGGCGGCCGACGAGCCGTCGGCGCAGACGGTCTGCGGACTGGGCAACCGCAAACAGCAGTTGTTCGCCGCCGTGATCGCCGGCGGTGTGCCGGTCTTCGAGTCGACGGTCGCGCTGGTGCGCCGGCTGCGCGACGCCGGCGTGCGGGTCGGAGTGTTCTCGGCCAGCCGCAACTGCCGGACCGTGTTGCAGAGGGCCGGGATCGACGGGCTGTTCGAAGCCCGGGTGGACGGGGTGGTCGCCGAGGAACTCGGACTGCCCGGCAAACCGGACCCGGCGATGCTGGCCGAGGCCGCGCAACGGCTCGAAGTGCGGCCGGGGCGCACGGCGGTGGTGGAGGACTCCGAAGCCGGCGTGACCGCGGCCCGGGCGGGTGGGTTCAGCCTGGTGATCGGGGTTGATCGCACCGGGGAGGTTGATCGCACCGGGGAGACGGGCGTCCGGCTGCGCGAATGCGGTGCTGACGTGGTGGTCGGCGATCTCGCCGAGGTGCAGGTGCGCTCGATCGCCCGGCGGATGTCCGCCCTGCCCGACGCACTCGCCTCCTTCGGCCAGATCGCCGGGGTGGTGTCGGCCCGCCGGCCGGCGATCTTCTTCGACTTCGACGGCACCCTGTCGCCGATCGTCGAACAGCCGGGGGCGGCCGCGTTGACGCCGGGCGCCGACAAGGCCCTGCGATCGCTGGCCGCGCTCTACCCCGTCGCAGTGCTGTCCGGCCGCGACCTCGCCGATATCCGGGACCGGGTCGGCATACCGGGCCTGTGGTACGCCGGCAGCCATGGCTTCGAGATGGTCGGCCCGGACGGGTCCTATCACAGCAATGAGACTGCAGCACAGGCGATCCCGCTGCTCGAACAGGCGGCCGGCGAACTCTCCGTACAGCTGGTGCAGTACCCGGGCGTGGCGGTCGAGCACAAGCGGTATGCCGTCGCCGTGCACTACCGCAACGCCGGAGCGGAGGCAGCCGCCACAGTGACCGCGGCGGTGCACAACGTCGGCAACCGCCTCGGCCTGAAGGTGACCTCGGGCCGCAAGGTCGTCGAACTGCGGCCGAACATCGCCTGGGACAAGGGCAAAACCCTGGAGTGGATCGTCGACCAGATCGCCGGCGAGGAGCCGCTGCTGCCGATCTTCCTCGGCGACGACCTCACCGACGAGGACGGCTTCGACGCCGTCCTGCACGACGGGGTGGGCATCGTGGTGAGCCACAACGAAGACGGCGACCGGGCCACCGGTGCCCGGTTCTGTCTGGCCGATCCCGACCACGTCCGCGAGTTCATCGAACGACTGGTGCAACAGTGCGACATCGACCGCCAGATGATGTCCAGCCCTTGGTCTTTCACCTTCGGCGGCTACATCCCCGACCAGGAACGGCTGCGGGAGGCGCTGTGCGCCGTCGGCAACGGCTACCGGGCCACTCGCGGTTGTGCGCCCGAGGCCGACGCCGGCGAGTTCCACTACCCCGGCACCTACGCCGCCGGTGTCTACAACCGGCTCACCGACGAGGTGGCCGGTGTGCAGATCGAGAACGAGAGCCTGGTCAACCTGCCCAACTGGCTGTCGCTGAAATTCCGCGTCAACGGCGGCGACTGGTTCGACGCGGACTCCGCCGAACTGCTGTCCTACCGGCAGAACATGGATCTGCGGCAGGCGGAGTTGACCCGGGAGTTCAGGTTCCGGGATCCGGCGGGCCGCACCACCAGGGTGCTCCAGCGCCGGATCGCCGCGATGCACCTGCCGCACGCCTGCGCGCTGGAGACCACCCTGTGGGCCGAAGACTGGTCGGGCACCGTCGAATTCCTGTCGATGATCGACGGCGACGTCCGCAACTCCGGGGTGGAGCGGTACCGCGCGCTCTCCGATGATCACCTGGTCGCCACCCAGACCCGCGAATTATCCACGGATTCAGCCCTTTTGGTGTGTCAGACGGTGCAATCGCGGATCCCGATCGCGGTCGCCGCGCGCACAACGGTCTGGCGCGGGGAGGCACCTCTGGCCGCCGACATCCGGTTCGTCGACGAGCCCAGGCGGACCGGCCACGATCTGGTGGTCCACCTCGACGCCGGCGAGTCCGTCACGGTGGAGAAGATGGCCGCGATATTCACCGGGCGGGATCACGCCATCGCCGAACCGGGCGACGCCGCCGCTCGCTTACTGACCGGCCTCGGCCGCTACGGCGAGTTGCGCGACGGCCACATCCGCGAGTGGGCCCATCTGTGGGAGCGCTTCGACATCGCCTTCGACGAGAGTCCCGACGCACTGCGGGTGGTCCGACTGCACCTGCTGCAACTGCTGCAGAGCGTGCCCAACCGCGCCGAGGATCTCGACGCCGGCCTGCCCGCACGCGGCCTGCACGGCGAGGCCTACCGGGGGCACATCTTCTGGGACGAGTTGTTCGCCTTCCCGGTGCTCAATCTGCGCTCCCCGGCCAGCACCCACTCGCTGTTGCAGTACCGCTACCGGCGGTTGCCGGAGGCCCGCCGGGCAGCGCGGGAAGCCGGCTACGACGGCGCGATGTTCCCGTGGCAGTCCGGCAGCGACGGCCGCGAGGAGAGCCAGAAACTTCATCTCAATCCGAACTCCGGCCGGTGGAATCCCGACGCCAGCGCGCGGGCCCATCACATCGGGATCGCGGTGGCCCACAACGTCTGGCAGTACTACCAGGTGACCGGCGACCTGCAGTATCTCGTCGACTACGGCGCGGAGATGCTCGCCGAGATCGCCCGGTTCTGGATCAGCCGGGCGGAGTTCGACCAAGCCAAGAGCCGCTACGTGATTCGCGGGGTCATCGGACCCGACGAATTCCACTCCGGATATCCCGACCGGCCGTACGACGGGGTCGACAACAACGCCTACACCAACGTCATGGCGGTGTGGGTGATCGTGCGGGCGCTGGACGCCTTGGACGCGCTGCCACTGCGTGAGCGCCTCGATCTGATGGAGACCCTCGGCATCCGCGGCCGGGAACTGGACCTCTGGGATGAGGTGAGCCGGCTGATGTACGTGCCGTTCCACAACTCGCCGGACCCGGGCCCCGGACCGGGTAGCGGTCCGACATCCGACTTGAGCATCATCAGCCAGTTCGAAGGTTACGACGACCTTTTGGAGTTGGACTGGAACGGTCTTCGCGAGCGGTACGGCAACATCGCGCGACTGGACCGGATCCTGGAGGCGGACAACGACAGCGTCAACCGGTACAAAGCCTCCAAACAGGCCGACGTGCTGATGCTGTTCTATCTGCTCTCCGCCGACGAGTTGCGGGAGTTGTTCGCCCGGATGGGATACCGGTTCCTCCCCGAGCAGATCCCGGCCACCGTCAACTACTACGTGCACCGGACATCACACGGGTCGACGCTGTCCGGGGTGGTCCACGCCTGGGTGCTGGCGCGCGGCAACCGCGACCGGGCGATGCGCTACTTCCAGCAGGTGCTGATGTCCGACGTGCTCGACATCCAGGGCGGGACGACGGCGGAGGGGATCCACATCGCCGCCATGGCGGGCAGCGTCGATCTGCTGCAGCGCTGCTTCACCGGCCTGGAGACCCGGGCCGACCGGCTGATCCTCAATCCGATGTGGCCGGAAAGCCTTGGCGCGCTTCGCATGCCGATCTACTACCGCGGTAACCGGATGCATCTGACCATCATCGGCCGCAGTGCCGAACTGAGCATCGACCCAGCCGATCGGCCGCCCGTCGAGATCGAGTGCCATGGCCGGATCGAGATCCTGACGCCCGGCACGTCACTGCGGTTCGGCCCGAATTAGCCGGCGATGAGCCAATCCGCCACGTCCAGCAGCGGCCGTCGCGGCGTGACCGGCAACGGCTCGGCATTGACCGGCGCCCAGCCGAACCGCATCAGCATCTGCGGATAGCCGCTGGTGCCGAAGACGTCGGCGCGCACCGCGTCGCGGGTTGCGGGGATCTCCAGCGGCTCGGTCACCGGGCAGGTGGCCAGGCCCAGCGCGGTGGCCGAAAGCAGCACCAGGCTGGTGGCCTCACCGGCACGCAACCGGGCCAGGTCGTCGTCGCCCCGGGTGCCCAGCGCCACCACCACCCCGTTGTCGTCGAATGCCGGGCTCGATGCCGACTGGCGCAACGCGGGCCGGGCGAAGATCCGCCCGGTAACGGGTGCGCCCGGTTCGGGTTCGGGGGCGTTCTGGGCCGGCACGCCCGCCACCGACCCGTAGCGGCCACTCCAGGCTTTCAATTCGCGGACGTAGTCGAGGTTCTCCGAGTGCGTCGACGCCGCCTCGGCGATGATCTCGTTGAGCCGCGGCAACGGTTCGATCTGCCGCAGCATGACGCCGGCCCGGGCAGCCCGCGCGCCCATCAACGCGATATTCCCCCAGGGCACGGGCCAGGAACTGTATGCGCGACGGTCGGTGCGGCGCCGGCCGATCACCCCGGCCAGCAGCACCTCCAGCTCACCCGGCACCTGCGGGGACACGGTGATGGTCGCCAGGTGGTCGGGATCAGACGGGTCGGGAAACCGCTGAACCTTGGAGTTCCACCCCATCGCGGCCAGCGCGACAGTGCAGTGGTGCAGCGTGGCGCCGCAACTGATGAGCAGACCGCGCCGGTCAGGATCAGCGTGCGGCAAGTGCCGGCTCGGATCGGCCAACAGGGTCAGGCTGTCCGGACCGACCCTCCATCGCCAGGGCTGGGTGTTGTGCACCGACGGGGCCCGCGTCGCCAATGTCAGCGCCCTGCGCATGGTCCCGGTATCGGGCAAACCCAACGTCACTTGCCCACCGCCTCGGTCTCAGGGTGCCACTGTGACCGATCCCGGGCGCGCGGGAACAGGGAAATTAGTCCTCAGCCTCAGGGACTTCGGATACCTGAACGCCGAACTGCGCCCGGTTAGACCGGGTTGAACTCCGAGATCAGCCAGCGATCACCGTTCTTGACCAAAGTCACCAGTACCGTGCTGGTGGCCAGCGCCGGAGTGGGCCGCGCCTTGCTGGTAGTCACCTGGTTGACGAAAACGAGGACGTCGGCCTGGTCGGGATGCATCTCGGAGACCGCAGCCCGGGCGACGTTGGCTTCGGTTTTGACGCCCTTGTCCTTGGCCGCCGGGGTCACCACGTTCTTGGTGAAGTCGCTGTAATAGTCCAGGAATTGGCCGGTCATATGCGACTTGGCGGTGGCCAGATCATTGTCGAGGCTCTCCGGTGAATAGGACAGCGCCGCCTCGATGCCCTCTTTCGCCGCAGCGATGACCTGCTGCTGGGCCGCCTCGTTGGTGAGTTGGTCGGGCCGGAACAGCCACCAGTACACCGAGCCTGCGGCCACGGCGGATCCGAGCACCAGGCCCACCGCCGCGGCAACCAGGGTCACCCGGCGCCGGTCGTCCCGGGAAACCGCGGTTGTGGCGGCGGGCATCGCGGCCGCGCCGTCGACCGCGGGCGGCCCGGCCTCCAGGATCGCGGCATCGCCCTCCACGACCGGGGCATCGCCGTCCACGACAGGGGTACCGGAGTAAACGATGTCGGCGTCCACGCCAGTCTCGACTGCCGTCGCCGCCGCGTCCGGCTCCTCGACCGCTCCGGATGAGGTGATTGTCATGGCACGAACTCCACATCGGACATCTTGCACGTGTCCCCGTCCCGGGTCACCGTCACACTCATGCGGAAGGGGCGGGCATCCTGCTTGGCGCCTTTGGCGTTGGTCACCAACGACGTGGCCGAGACGAGGACCCGCGCGCGGTCGCCGTCGACGGCGTCGAGTGCCGCGGCGTTGACCTGTCCGGTGGTGACCGCCTTGGATTCCTCAGCCGTCTTGACGAAATCGTCTGCGCTATGGCCGAAGTCGTCGTGGAACTGCCCGGTCGACAAGTCCAGCACACGCTGCACGTCGCCGCGGGCGTGGTTGTAGTCGATCGACAGCAGCGCCACCACCCCGTCGCGGGCAGCGTCGACGAACCGGAGATTCTGCTCGCGCTGAGCCCCTGCCTTGGCGTGCTGCCACAGCATCAGCCCGGCCAGGGTCAGGGCTGCGCCGCTCACCAGTGCGGAGACGGCCAGCCCGACAGTCAGGGCGATCCACCGCCGACCGGGGGCCGATTCAGCGGCTTCGGCCGAGGCGAGTTCGACCTCCACATCGGCCACCGCCACATCGGCGTCGTCGGCGACAACGCCCGAGTGCTCGCCAGCCACCCCGTCGAACACCTCCTCCGGCACCAAGCCCCCCTGATCGTAGACGTGACCGAACGCCCTTCTCCGGCCGCAGTTCACGTGACATGCTCAGACTATGCGGCTCGTTCTCGCCCTCGCGCTCACGGCAGGCGCCGCCGGGGGCGTGGTTGCCGGTGCCGGCGGAGCAACCGCCGACGAGGCGGTGCTGCACGAGGTGACGTACACCGTGTACACCGACGCCCCGTTCCACGCCGACATCTACTACCGCGACGCCGAGCCGGTGAGCTTCGCCGATTACAGCCACGACCCGTATGTGTTCAGCCCGAAGGCCGAAGCCGACCTCGGACCCGGCGCACCCTGGGTGCTGACCGTCCGACTGGCCGATCCGGGGCACTGGGCGATGGTGACCGCGACCAGCGGCCGGTCGCCCGATCCGCCGGGTTTCCACTGCACGCTGGCGATCGACGGGTCGGTCGTGGTGAGCAATTCCGGCGGCAAAGGTGCGCTGTGCTCGCTGCGGACGTGGTGAGCGGCGGCCGTCAGGCGTCCCCGCGCACCCACACCGGCCGGTTGTTCTGGAACGAACACGTCAGGAACAGCCCGTCGGGCGCCTGCGCCACGGAGTTCTCGTACCCGGCGCAATCGCCGTTGAGGTCTTTGACACCCGCCATCGGCGGCGACCGGAAGTAGCGCGGGTCATACCGGCGCGGCGAGCCGCAGAACACCAGCCGGCCCCACGACGTCGTGCCGAACACGAAGAACGACGTGTCCGAGCACGGCGCGCCCAGCACCACCCCGCCCGCGATGCCCGGGGCGCAGTAGGCGTCGTTGCATTCCTCGGGCGCCGTCGGCGTCGCGCCGGCGGGGCCGGCGGCAAGCAGCACGACGACGGTGGCAGAACCCAGCGCCGCTAGGGTCGATCGGAAGGTCGATCGCACTGATTTACTCTCGCATACGCCATCCGGTGCGGTCCGGCAGACGACGAAGGTGCGGGGAGGAGTATTCATGGCAGCCAGCGATCCCGGGTCGAAGACGGTCTCCACCGACGACGGCGCACTCGCCCGTGCCGCCGACGAGGAGGCCGCGGCCGCTATCGGGGAGCCCACCGCGCCGACGCAGACGCCAGCCGCCCCGGCCCGATCGGTGCGCCTCCTGCCGGCCGTCGGACTCGGCATCGCCGGGGTCCTCGCGGCGGGATTATTGGGCCTGACCGGCTACCTGCTCTGGCAGCACAAGGCGATGGCCCACCAACGGCACAGCGCAGCCGAGTTCACCGCCGCCGCCCGGCAGGACGTCATCAACCTGATGTCCATCGACTACACCACCGCCGATGACAGCGTCAAGCGCGTGCTCGACGGCTCGACGGGTCGCTTCCGGACGAATTTCGCCGAGACCGCAGAGGATTTCGTCAAAGCGCTCAAGGACGAGAAGATCATCACCAAAGCCACCGTTAACGACGCCGCAGTCGAGTCGATGACGGGCGATTCGGCGGTCGTCCTGGTGTCGGCCACCTCGCACCGGGAAGGCCCCCAGGCCCCGAAAGACCAGCAGCAGCCGCGGCTCTGGCGGATCGTGGTGAGCCTGGAGCGCGACGGCGACCAGATCAAGATGTCCGGCGTCGAGTTCGTCTGACCGTGGCCGCCGACGAAACCTCCTGGCGCCGGTTCGCCGCGGCGTCGGCCGGTCACGGCGCCCCGCCCGGCGACTACCCGGAGTTGTGGCAGTGGTCGGTGGACCACCCGGCGCGGTTCTGGCGCGCGGTCTGGGATTACTTCGACATCCCGGCGACCACCGGCCCCGGGCCGGGCGACGACGGCGTATTGGCTGACGCGACAATGCCGGGCGCACAATGGTTTCCGGGCGTCCGGCTCAACTACGTCGACCAGGTCTTGCGGCACGCCTCACAAGGGGGCGTCGCGATCGTCGGGATCGACGAGGACGGAACCCGCACCCAGGTCGACTGGGCACAGCTGCCCGGACGGGTCGGAGCGGTGGCCGCCGAACTACGCCGGCTCGGCGTGCGCCCCGGTGACGGCGTCGTCGCCTATCTCCCGGACATCGCCGAGGCGGTGGTGGCGTTCCTGGCCGCCGCCGCCGTCGGCGCGGTGTGGTCGTCCTGCGGCCAGGACTACGCCCCCGAGGGCGCCGCCGCGCGACTGGGCCAGTTGCAGCCCAAGGTCGTGTTCGGTTGCGGCGGTTACCGTTTCAACGGCCGGTGGGTGGACAAGCGCGATGACACCGCCGAACTTCTCAAGCTGTTGCCGGGCGAGCAGACCCTCCTCGCGCTCGACGATGATCCCTATCTATCGATCGTCGAGCAGCCGGTCGACCCGGAGGTCACCCCGGTGCCGTTCGACCACCCGCTGTGGGTGTTGTTCACCTCGGGCACCACCGGCCGCCCGAAAGGTATCGTGCACGGCCATGGCGGGGTGCTGCTGGAGCATTTGAAAGCCATTGTGCTGCATGCGGATCTGGGTCCGGGTGACGTGTTCTTCTGGCACACGGCATTGAGTTGGATGATGTGGAACTTCCGGGCGAGCGGGCTGCTGTGCGGAGCCGAGGTCGTCGGCTACAGCGGTCACCCGATGTTCCCCGACGCCGACCGGCTCTGGCAGCTGGTGGCCGACGAAGCCGTCACCTATTTCGGCACCAGCCCCGGCCAACTGCTGGCCTCCCGCAAGGCCGGCCTGCACCCGGGCGCGCAGCACGACCTGAGCCGGCAGCGCACGTTGGGCAGTACCGGATCACCGTTGCCGGCCGATCTGTTCGACTGGGTCAGCACCGAAGTCGGCGTCGAGGTGTCCTCGATCAGCGGCGGGACCGACGTGGTGACCGCGTTCGCCGGCGGCACCGCCGGGGTCCGGGCCCGCCGTGGCGAACTGGCCACCCGCTATCTCGGCGTCGATTTGCACAGCTGGTCGCCGGAGCGTCAACCGCTGGTCGGCGAGGTCGGCGAGTTGGTGATCACCACGCCGATGCCGTCGATGCCGATAGCCTTCTGGGATGACCCCGACGGATCACGTTACCGCGCAGCATATTTCGACCATCAATGGCTTGACGGGCCCGCGCCGGGCGTGTGGCGGCACGGCGATTGGGTCACCGTGTCGGAGCGCGGATCGCTGGTGGTTCACGGCCGCAGCGACGCCACCCTCAACCGGCACGGCATCCGCATGGGTTCGGCCGACATCTACGAGGTCGTCGAAGGACTCGATGCGGTCACCGAGGCCTTCGTGGTGGGCGTCGACGGACCCGACGGCGCCTACTGGATGCCGTTGTTCGTCGTCCTGCCCGACGGCCACCACCTCGACGACGCCCTGACCGACACCATCCGCACGGCGATCCGGACCCGGCTGTCGCCCCGGCATGTGCCCGACGAGGTGATCGAGGCGCCGGGAATCCCGCACACCCGTACCGGCAAGAAGTTGGAGGTTCCGGTCACGGCGATCATGGCCGGGCACAGCGACGTGCCGCTGGACCCGCGCGCGGTCGACCGCCCCGACCTGATCGACTGGTACCGCGAGCAGGGCCGCGCGCATCGGGCGCTCGGATTCACCGTCTGAGTCGTGCCGGAGTACGTTTCAGCCATGCGAAAGCTGTCTGCAGCCGTGTTCGCTGTCTTGACCCTGCTCGCCGCGGGATGTACCCGGGGAGGCAATACGTCCGCCGACGTCTACAGCGCAGACCCCAAAGTGCTCAACATCGTGATGGGTTCCGAACAGCACCTGGTCTTTGAGCAGATCGTGCGGCCCTGGTGCGAGCAGAACAAACTCGTCTGCAAAACAAAGGAACTCGGCTCGGTCGACCAGGCGAACCTGCTGAGCGAGAGCTGCGACAAGCTTCCCCCCTTCGACATCTTCTGGTTCGCCTCCACGGTGTTCGAGCAGATCGGCAACCAGCGGTGCAACGAGTTGGTCGACTCCAAGCCGATGTTCTCCTCGCCGATCGTCTTCGCCGGTTGGCGCCACGTCATGGACAGGCTCGGATTCACGCCGGGAAGCGACACCTCGATTCGCCAGATTCTCGATGTGGTCGATTCGGGCAAGGCCAAGGTCTGGATGACCAATCCCACTCAGTCGAACTCGGGCGCCACCGCGTTCTTCGGTTTTCTCAACTACTTCGCGGGCAACCCGCCGGGCAAGGCGCTGACCCAGGAACAGCTGGACTCCGAACCGGTCCGCAGCGGAATCACGCGCTTCATGAGCAAGTTCGACCACACGCCGTCGTCGACCAAGATGCTGATGGATGAGTGCATCGCCGCACCCGACCGTTGCGATGCGGTGTTCACCTACGAGGCGCTCGTCATCGAGTCGAACCGCGACCGGGTCGCCGCGGGCCAGGAACCCATGACGGTGGTGTACCCACAGGGTTCGCTGGCTTTCGCCGATTCACCGCTGGGATTCCTGCCCCATGGCGATAACAGCGACAAACAGGCGAACTTTGCCGCACTGCAGACCTTCCTGCTCAGTCCCGATGCGCAGCAGGCACTGCTGGGTATAGGCAGGCGACCGGTCAACAGCAGTGGCCTGGCACTGCCGAATCTTCCGAAGGACATCGCCGACACCGTGTTCCGGCGCGACTGGGGCATCGTGACCGATCGCCAGGAGCAGCCGATCCGGTTTCCGTCGGCATCGGTGATCGAAAGCGCGCTCTTCAACTACAACACCGAGTACCGCCAGCCGGGCAACTTCGTGTACTGCATCGACGGATCTGGAAGCATGCAGGGTGACGGTTGGAACGGTGTGACGAGCGCCGCCGACATCCTGTTCGACCCGGACGCCGCCAAGAGATACATGCTGCTGGCCAATCCGAAGGACAGCACCACCGTGTTCATCTTCGACGACGGAATCAAGGGCGGTCCGTGGACGGTCAACGGCAACAAGCGCGATGATCTGCTCGGACTCCGCAACGACATCACCGACAGCGGTCCGAGCGGTGGCACCAACATCCGAGGATGCCTTGCGCGGGCAGCGGACGTATTCCGCAGCTACGGTGCGGACCCGCGCAAGAAGACGGTCGTGCTGATGACCGACGGGAAAGACGATGGGCACGACGACACCGCCCTCAACGAACTGGCCGCCATGGGCATTCCCGTCATCGCTATCGGCTTCGGCGATGTCGACGAGCATGACCTCCGGGACGTCATCGTGGCGAAGACCAACGGCACCTACATTCACAAGGACAATCTGGCCGGCGCACTTCGCGACGCGGCGGGATTCAGGTAGGGACGGAAATGACACCATCGCAGCGGACGACACTGGCGGCCCTGGGCGCCGGCGCTGTCGGATTCGTGGTTCTCTTCGCTCTGGGTGTGTCCTGGCCCATCGCGATGATCCTGGGTATCGTGCTGGCGGTTTCGGTCGGGCTCACGCTGGGTTACCTTGCGCCGTCGGACAAACAGAGTGAGCTCGAGGAGAACCTCCGCAAGATCGCCACGACCACGACGGCGATCCGCGCACTTGGTCTCCGAGTCACGGACCGCTCGACGGCGGCCGCCCTGCAGGCCGGTTGCGACGGCGTGCCGCGGATGATCGGGCTTATCCGCGAACGTGACATTCGCGTCGGGCTGCCACTGTCGCAGCGAACCCTGTCCTACCTCACCAACGTTGAGAGCACCTTAGAGGCTTATATCGACGTTCAGCACGGCGGTGACCCCCAGTACATCCGACTCGGGCAGCAGGAACTGCGGCGGTTCGCCGAGTTCACCGCACAACCCGACCGGGAGCTCTCGGCGCGGCATATGGACGACTACATCAATTCCCTCACTGCGCTCAACATGAACCCGCCACCGGAACTCTCGTGAACGGGCGCCGATGAAGAAATCGAAGGGTCTGTTTTACGCCGGCATCGCCGGCATCGTCGTGGCGTTGATCGCGGCTGTCCTGGTGATCATGTTCTCCAAGCGCTCCGGCGACGGCGGCCTCGCGGGTGGCGGCGCCACGCGGATCACCTGCTACGGCGGCTCCGAAAAAGAGGAATTGATCAACGACCCGGACGTGAAGAAAATCCTCGCCGACTCCTACGGCGTCGAGGTCAACTTCATCCCGAAGGGGTCCTACAAACAGGTCCAGATTGCGCCCGACGAACTCAAAGCGGCCAAGGTCGACTGCCTGTGGCCATCCTCGGCGAGTGCGCAGGCGATTTTCGAGGGATCGGGCAACAGCAAGGCCTTCGGCAATGACTACGAGGCCGCATCCGTCCTGGAGTCGCCGGAAGTGTTGTACGCCAACAAAGAGGCCGCAGACGGTCTGCAGCGGGCCGGGATCGTCGCGGTGCGCGACGGCAACTACTTCATCGTTGACTTCCGGAGATTGCTGGAGGGATACCTCCTGCCGGGTAAGTCCTGGTCGGATCTGGGCGTCTCGCTGCCGGCCGGACCGGTTCTGATCAACAGCAGCGACCCGGCCACGTCGAACTCCGGGATGACGCTGGCTCAACTGGAGTTGGCCACCATCGCCTCCGGCAACCCCTACCAGCCGGCAAGTGTCGCCCAGGCCGGCGCCTCGCTGGCCAAGGTCAAAGCACTCGTCGATGCCCAGGGGCTGATGCGTAACGGCTCCGACAGCGCCTTCGAGCAGTGGGTCATCCAGCAGACCGGTGGCCTCCTCGCCGGCTACGAGAATCAACTGCTGCAGTGGGTCACCACCCGCAACAACGGTGCCGTTCCAGCGGGGATCGTGACGCTGTATCCCGAGCCGACGATCTTCAACGACCACCCGATCCTGAGCCTGACCGAGGCCGGTAAGAAGCTCATCCCGGCACTGGAGGACGACGCGGTTCAGGACATTGCCTGGACCCGGTACGGCTTCCGGTCCGGGACCCGGGTTCTCGAGCGGGCGTTCCCGGGAGTCGCGGTTCCACCGACGCAGACGATCAAGAAGACCCAGGCCCCCGGTTACGGGGTCACCAGAATTCTGCTGGACTGCTTCGTCAACAACAAATGCTGACCGGACGCGACGGGGCCCGATGATCGGGTCCTTGTTGTAAGTCGCGTGAAGACCAAAAAACACTCACTTGCAACGGTAGACAGGTGCCATGGCCCCATCCGCTGACAAGCCCACCATCGTCATCTCCGGCGCGGCCGCCGGGATCGGCCGCGCCACCGCGCTCCTGTTCGCCCGCCGCGGCTACCGGGTGGGCGCCTACGACGTCGACCTGGCCGGGCTGGCGTCGCTCCGGGACGAGATCACCGCACTCGGCGGCGACGTGGCGACCGGACAACTCGACGTGACCAGCGCAGCGGACTGGTCCGAGCGACTCCACACCTTCACCGGCGGATCGGGCCGGCTCGACATCCTGGTCAACAACGCGGGAATCCTCAGTTCAGGGCCTTTCGAGGAGATCCCGCTGGACCGGCAGCGCACGATCGTCGACGTCAACGTCGGCGGCACGATGGCCGGTCTGCACACGGCGTTCCCCTACCTGCGCGGCACCAAAGGCGCCCAGGTGGTGAATCTCTGCTCAGCCTCCGCCCTCTACGGTCAGCCCGAACTCGCGACCTATTCGGCGACGAAGTTCGCCGTGCGCGCACTGACCGAGGCGCTGGACCTGGAATGGCGGCGCTACGACATCCGGGTGATCGCCATGTGGCCGTTGTTCGTCGCGACCCCGATGGTCGACGGCCTGGCGACCCACAGCACCAAAAGGATGGGAATCCACCTGACCGCGAACGATGTCGCCGACGAGATCTATGCGGCCACCCACCCGAGCCGCAACGTGCTGCACAAGGTGCACTACCCCGTCGGCCGCCAGACCAAGGTGGTGGCCGTTGTGTCACAGGTGCTGCCGAACTGGGCGTCCCGACTGCTCAACAAGACGGTCACCGGGACGTGACGCGGGGGCTTCAGCCGACTGGCCGGGGGCCGCGCGGCGGCTGCTGATTCTGCAGGAACGACGAACACAGCCCGATGTTGCTGGCGATACACGGCTGACCATTGATGACCGGCGTGCTGACCGGGGACAGACACTGCGCGGTGTAGGGATTAGCCACAAAGCCGGGGGCACAGGTATCCGCCGCAGCGGCCGGCGACAACGCAAACGCCCCGAACGCCAGGGCAGTGCCGCACCCGGCGATCACAAGCTGTCGAAAACCTATGGACACTGTGATCCTCACTTTGCTGGTGCGTTCCACGGTACGCGTAGGATCGCCGCATGTCTGAATCGAATCTGGGCCCGGTAAACGACGCGCTGGACTACCCGTCCGTCTCACGCGTGCCGATGGCCGTGGCCGAACCGACGCGCACCGGCTGGATCGCCCCCACGGCGCTGGTGCTCTCGCTGGTCGCCGCCGGCACGGCCGGATGGTCGCTGGTCAAGCCGCAGGCCAAAGAGGCCGCACCGGCCTTCTTCAGCGGCCCGACGTCGGACAATCCCAAGGATGCGGCCTGCAAGGCCGCTGACCTGGTTGCCACCGGAGTGATGCGCCAGTCCCAGGTCAATCTCGGACCGGAACCGGCAGCCCTGGAAACCGTGGCCGCCAATACCCGCCTGGCCATGGCCAGCGGAGCGATCTACCTGCGCGACACCGCGCCGGTGAACACGCCGCCCGAACTCGCCGAACCCATCACCACGCTGTCCAGGCAACTACAGGATGCGGCGCAACATTTCTTCGTCGGCCAGACCAGCGGCGACCCGGAGCAGAGCGGTCGGCTTGCTGCGGCCGCCGAGTCGACGAAGAGAATCGCCGATCTCTGCAAGTGATCACCCACGCCGGCGCGGTCGGCGGCGGCTAGTTCACCAATCGTTCACCTAGTCTTTCCCTCGCGGCTACGGCCTGGCCGGGACTGCGCAATCGCCCTGCCGTTACGTTCCCGTTGCCATGCCGCGACTCCGCGGCCGCTTTGCTGCGAAGGGATCACTACGTGTCAAAACACCGCAAATCCGGTGACCGTCCGTCCGTCATCGCCACCGGCGTCACCGGTGCCGCCGTCGTCGGCACGGGCCTGTTCATGGGGTCGGTTCACGCCGTCGCCGAGCCCGCCGCCCCGGAGATCAAGCTCGTGTCGGTGGAGTGCTCGATCGGCGACGCGCTGTGCGTCGACGCCCCCACCATCGTCGGGGCGGCGGGATCCGGCGCTCCGCGGGAAGCCACTGCTGGGGCCGTAACGGCGTCCGGGGTGACGGCGTCGGCCACGGCGAATCCCGCCCAAGACTTCTTCGCCTACTTCGTCGGCAACGGCACCGCCGAACACCCCGACGCCGGCATCCTGATCGGCGACGGCTACAGCTTCACCGCAAACGACGTTGGGGTGTCGTCGTACTGCGAGGCCGGTAAGTCCTGCAACGGCGGCAACGCCGGCCTGTTCTTCGGCAACGGCGGTAACGGGTACGACGGCGGCAGCGGCGGCAACGCCTACAACTACGGCCGCGGCGGTAACGGCGGCGACGCGCTCGACGTCCGACTGCCGGGTGAGCCCTTCGACGGCGGCAACGGCGGACACGGCGGCGTGAACGGCGGCACCGATGCAACCGGCAACCTGTTCAAGGCCGGCGGCGGCAACGGCGGCAACGGCATCAACGACGGGCACGGCGGCAACGGCGGCGACGCCGGCTGGGGCCTGGACTACACCGTGGCCGTCGTCGGACGCCTGTTCGGCCAGAACTGGGGCGGCGCGCATTCGGCGAACAACCCGATCCTCGGCTTCAACATCTTGTCGTTCTCGGGCACCGGCGGTAAGGCGGGCAACGGCGGCGACGGCACCGCCAAGTACCCCGACGGCGGCGACGGCGGCGACGCCGGCAATGCGGCCCAACTTCCGCTCTTCGACCCCGGCACCACCGTGCACGTCGGCGGCAACGGCGGGGCGGGCTACAACAACTCCGCGGGCGCCGGCGGCAACGGCGGCAAGGGCGGCACCGGCGGCGACGGCGGAGTGTGGGGAGCTGAGCCCGGCGGCGCTGGTGGCAACGGCGGCGCCGGCGGAACCGGTACCACCGCGGGTGGCAACGGTGGCGACGCCGGCACCGGCGGCAATGGCAGCGGCCTGGCCGGCCTTGGCGGCAACGGCGGCAACGGCGGCAACGGCGGTGCGACCAACTCCGGGACCGCCGGCTCCGGTGGTACCGGCGGCGGCGGCGGCACCGGCGGAGCGTTCTCGACCAAGGGCGGTCGCGGCGGCAACGGCGGCAACGGCGGCACGTCGAAGGCCGGGGCCGGCGGCGCGGGCGGCAATGCCGGCTCCGGCGGCAGCTCCGGGAACATCGGCGGCAACGGCGGCCTCGGCGGCAACAGCGGCGGCGGAACGACGACCGCCGCGACCGGCGGCACCGGCGGCGACGCCGGATTCGGTGCATTCCAAGGCGGTGTCGGCGGACAAGGCGGCAACGGTGGCGCAGGCGGCACGGGTGTCGCCGGCGGCAAGGGCGGCACAGGTGGCCGCGGCGGCGGTGCCCTGCTGCTCTCCGGTAACGGCGGTGACGGCGGGGCTGGCGGAACCGGCAACGGCGGCCAGACCAAGGGCAACCTCGGCCGCAACGGCACCAGCGGTAACGGCCCCGGTGTCCGGGGTGGCTCCGGTGGCGAAGGTGGCACCGGCGGCGCTGCCGGCTAGCGCGGAGCGCAAGGGGCTCTGCCGTGAAAGCGGCAGGGCCCCTTTGCGATCAGGAGGATTTTATCCGGACGACTACCCGCGCCAACCGTTGGCGGCACAGGCCATCAACGCTTCTTGGCCGTCGGTATTGAGTTCGGCCACATTGGAATTCAGCGAACTGCCGCTGCCGTGCAAGCCCATCACCAGGAGCAGCTTCGTCGCGTGCAGCGACCATGACCGCATCGGATCGGACACCTCGTTCGGCAAGCCCGGCGCGTTAGAGGCGCTCAGGGCCCCAGCCGCAGCCTCACGAAGGGCGGTGCGCCCCACCACATTCGTGCGCCCGACCGTCGCATCCTGGTAGTCGACGAAATCGCCGTTCCCGGCGGTGGCGTACGCGAAGTCTTCGTAGTTCACCGCGGCCACGTTCACCGCCGCATTGAACAGCCTGCAGGCGTCGAACAGAGCATTGCCGGAGTCCGGGGGAGCAGCCAAAACCTCTTGCGCAGAGGGGTTTACAGACGGCGCCGCTTCCGGACCGGGTGCCGGTACCGGCACCGGTGCCGGGCCGGGAACCGGGCCGGCCGGGTCGGCGGAGCACACCGGAACGAACGCCAGCGTTGAAATCAACGCTGCAACACCGACACTCACCAGTGCGCGGCTCATCGCTGTCCTCCTTCGGCCAACCGCATGACTCGCGTCGAGGCTACCCCCGCAATTCCGGCCCACGAAACTCCGGATTCGCCCCCTATCCAGTTGGACCGCAACGCGGCATCTGCCATTTGCTGCCAGTTCACCGTTCGTTCACCTTCACAGCCGAAGGTAAGCCCGCGCGATTGACACGATGCGGTCTCGACAGCGCAACCACCCGATCACGACGAGAGGCGCCGAGAATCACCATGCTCAACCGACCTGCCGCCCTGATCGGCGCCTGCCTGCTGGCCGCCGTCGCGACCGCCCCCGCGGCGATCGCCGATCCGCCCGCCGACCCGCCGGTACAGCCGGCGGCCAATGCGGCGCCGGCACCCCCGGCACCCCCGGTTCCCGGGGCATCGGCCGCTCCCATCGCGTCGGCCACGCCGGGCAATCTCACCACCCCCGACGGCTGGGTGCTGAACGTGTCGGCGACGCGTGAATCCCTGGAGCCCGTCGCCTCGCTGACGAACTCGCCGTGGTCGCGCGAGTTCATCGCCGACGGGAGCTTCGAGGGCACCGTGACCGGCAAGGGCAAGACCAAGCTATCCGGCGGAAGCCTGGAAGCCGGCTACCAGATCGGCTGCGGCATCACCCAGGACGACATCGAGTCGATCTCGACCGCCACCGGCATCGCGGGCATCGGCCTGCCGTTCGCCACCGGTTCGATCTTCCCCCTGATCCTCGGCGCGCAGATCGGCGAGCAGGGCAAGATCGACCTCAAGCCGGGCACGGTGAACGTCGTCCAGGTGGACAAGAAGAAGTTCAAGGGAACCAAGGCCCACGTCAACGTCAACGGCTACCGCGTCAAGGTGGACGGCTGCGCCGGACAGGCCTTCATCCGGTCCTACGCCACCTTCACCAGTTCGACCGACAACACCGACGACGTCGTGACGTACTACGGCGTCACCCGGGCCATCTAGACCAGCACGACAACCGCCCCCCGAGACGAAAGGCCGACATCCCCATGTCGATTCGACTTTTTTCGGCGGCAGCCGGCGTGCTGATCGCCGTCGGTTCCGCCACCACCGCGAATGCCGATCCGGCTCCGGTTCCGCCGCCGGCCGTTCCGGCACCGGCCGCCGCCGAGGCCGCCCCCGTCATTGCACCGGTGGCCAACACCGCTCCGGCGCCCGATGCTGCGCCACCCGCCGATAACGGCGCCGTCGCGTCCGACCCGCCCGGCATCGCCAAGACGCTCGACGGCCGGACCCTGACGGTGGCCGGCAAGGACGAGACGCTTCTCGCGATCCCCCCGCTGACCACCTCGCTGGGCGCCCGGGACTGGCTGGCCGGCGGCACCTTCACCGGGAGCACGACGGGCGACGTGGCCGGTGGCACGCTGGAGGTCGGCTACCAGATCGGCTGCGGCGTCGAGATGGACAAGTACAAGATCAACGGCGGCCTGACCGGCATTCTTGGCAACACCAACTTCGGCGCGGCCGGTGTGATCCTGCCCCCGTCCATCTCCGTGCAGGGCCAGGGGCAGTTCGAGGTGGAACCGAGACCTGGCACGATCACCAACGTGATGGTCGACAAGAAGGAATTCAAGGGCACCTCGGCCCGCGTCACCGTCAAAGACATCCACATCAAGGTCGACAACTGCGTCGGCGCCTCGACGCTGCGGTCCTACGCCCTGCTGACCAGTTCGGCCACCGACGACGACGACATCGTCGCGTACTACGGCGTCGCGAAGGTCTTCTGATGCAGGCCCGCGCCGCGGTCGTCGGGGCACTCGCCGCGGCGGGGCTGGGAGTGACGCTCTGGACCGGTGGACTGGCGCCGGCGTCGGCTGACCCGGTCCTGCCGGTGGACCCGGCGATCCCCCTGCCGGTGCCGGTCGATCCATCGGCGCCGGTCGATCCATCGGCGCCGGCGACCGATCCGGCCGTGGCGCCGGACCCCGCGGCCGCGCCGCAGACCCTGCTCGGTCAATTCGCCCAGTCGGGACAGTCCAATCCATTCGCGATAATGCAGGATCTCCTGGCCGGCTCACCGCAGCCGCCGATGGTCGGGGTGGCGCCGCCACCGCCTGGTACGGCTCCCACCGGCTCCGACCCGATCTCCCTCGCGTTGACCTTGGACCCCCGGAACTTCCGGATGCCCAGCACCGACCAGGCCTCGCCGTACGCGCTGTCCCCCAACGACAACCCGAGCCCGTTCGACCGCGTCAACGCATTCAAGGGCGTGCATGCTCTGGCGCACAGCAACCTGGGCCGCATGCCGGGCGATCAGCTGGGTCAGCCGCTGCCCGGTACGGCTCCCCCGCCGGGAACCAACCTCCCGGCCGGACTTGAGCAGTTCTACGTCGACCCGGCAGCGGCGCCCCCGGCCACTCCGGCGGACGCTGCGCCCGCCGACCCGCTGTTGCTCCCGCTGACTCCCCCGGCTCCCCCGGCACCGCCGAACTGACGTCACCTCGGGCGCACGTCGGGGAACGTCCGCACTGTTCAGGCGGTAGCCACCCAGTACGGTGTGGACAGCACGTCACCGAACGGGAGAGAACGATGCGAGTTGCGCCGGCCACGATGGCCGTCATCGTCATGGCTCTCGTTCCGGTTGCGCCGGCGGTGGCCGACCCCGGACCGCCACCAACTGAGCCCATTCCGGCGCTGGCGGAGTTCATCCTGCAGCAGGCCGGGATCGGAAATCCGTTGGCGCAGAGCGGAAACCAGACTGCCGGCGTGCTCGGGCTGCCCGACCTCTCCGCCTACGGCACCAACCTTTTGCTCGGCCAAAACACCACCCCGGCGGCACCGGGAAGCCCGGCGGCCGCCGTCGTCCCGAACCTCAATGCGTTCAACCCGCAATATCTGCTGGGCCAGAACGTCGCTCCGGCCGCACCCGGTGCGGGATCACCTGCTCCCGGCTTGGGCCCGGACCAGGACATCCCCGGTACCGGCCGCATCGCGTTCCTGCATCGGCTGTACGAGATGTATCAGGCCGGCGGGCTGAAGGGCTCCCTGCTCGGTCAGCAGTCACCGGACGAGTTCGAGCAAGCCGGGGAAACAGCGCCCCCGCCGCCGCCCGGTTGATCAGCCGCCCGGTTGATCAGCAAAGCACTGCTAGCATCGTCGCACCCATGACCGAGATCCCGCCCCAGCTGATTGTCGAACCGGACGACGGCGTGGAACCGGTGCGCGACTTCATCTCCAGTGCCCAGCGCAGCCTGCTCATCAAGCAGTTCACCTTCACCGAGCCGAGCCTGATCGCGGCCACCATCGCCCGCAGGAAGGCCGGCGTCGACGTCCGGGTGATGCTCAACGCCAAACGCTCCGGCGGCGACCGCGCCAACGACGAGACCTACGAGGATTTGAAGCGCGCCGGGGTGGACGTCCAGTGGTCCAGCCCGCACTTTTATGTGACCCACGAGAAGTCGATCGTGGTGGACGACAAGGCGGCCATGGTGGCCACCTACAACCTGATGACCAAGTACTTCACGCTCACCCGCGACTACGGGATCATCACCCACGATCCGGTGCACGTGCAGCAGATCGCCGACGTGTTCAACGCCGACTGGGGCCACCGCGAATTCACCCCCGCCGAGGACGGCGGACTGCTGTGGAGCAATTCCAACTCGCGCTACCAGATGGCCCGTTTCATCGACCGCGCGACCAAGACACTGCACATTCAGCACCCGAAGTTCGTCGACGCGGTGATCCTGGACCGGCTGGTCGCGGCAGCGGACCGCGGGGTGCATGTGCAGGTCCTCTGCGGTGGCAAGCACGGCATCAGCGAATGGGACGTCCTGGACACCTTCTCGTCGCTGCGCACGCTGGGCCGGTTCGGCTGCAAAGTGCACAAGCAGAAGAACCTGCGGGTGCACGCCAAGCTGATCGTCGTCGACAAGCGCGAGGCCCTGGTCGGCTCGATGAACATCGACCGCAGCGCCTTCGACCTGCGCCGGGAACTCGGATTGACCACGTCCGACGAGGCCGTCGTCCACCGGCTCCTGGAGGTCTTCCACCACGACTGGGACGCCTCGCATCACTACGACGCGCCCGACCCCCTCGACGCCGCCGCCCACCAGCACGAGGACGACTTCCCGCACGACCACGACCTGATCCATGAGTGAGGCGGCACCGGCGTCTGTGCCGGTGCCGGCGCCCCGGGTATCGCTGCCCGAGATCGCGTTCACCTTCAATCACATCGCGCTGGCCTCCTTCGGCGGCGGCCTCGGGGCCTGGTCACGCGAGGTCGTCGTCGTCCGCAAGAAGTGGATGGGCGAAGAACAATTCCTCTCGGCGATGACGATGTGCCGCATCATGCCGGGCGCGAACCAGGTCAACCTGGCGGTCTTCGTCGGCAGCCAACTGCGCGGCGGCTTCGGCGCGGTCGCAGCCGTCGTCGGGCTGTGCCTGGTGCCGGTGGCCCTGATGCTGGCCCTGGGGTTCGTCTACTTCACCTTCAAAGAGTTGCCGGCCGTCAAGGGCGCATTGCACGGCGCGTCGGCGGCGGCGGTCGCCCTGACGCTGACGATGGTGGTCAAGACCGGGAAGAAATGCCTGACGGGTCCGGTGCCCATCGCGTTGTTCCTGGCGGCGTTCGTTCTCAACGGGGTGCTGCGCTGGCCCCTGCTGATCAGCCTGGGGATTCTGGCTCCACTCAGCCTGATCTGGGCCTGGCCGCGTAACCACGAACCGGCAACATGAAGACCTACCTGTCGCTGATCAGCCTGTTCGGCACGTTGTCCGCGCTGTCGATCGGCGGCGGCAACACCGTCCTGCCGGAGATGCATCTGCGCGCGGTCAACGGTTACCACTGGCTCACCAACAGCCAGTTCGCCGACATATTCTCCATTTCCCAGGCCGCACCCGGGCCGAGCATTCTCATCGTGTCGCTGGTGGGCTACGCCGCCGGGCTGAAGGTGGCCGGCGTGGCCGGCGGCGTACTGGGCGGGGTGATCGCCACGGTCGCGATGATCCTGCCGGCAGCCCTGCTGATGTACGCGGTGACGCTGTCGTGGAAACGCGCGGAGAAGTCCAAATGGCGCATCGCCGTGGAGAGGGGATTCGCCCCGCTGACGGTGGGCCTGGTGCTGGCCACCTCTCTGGTGATGAGCCGGGCGGCCGACCACGACTGGCGTGCTTACCTGATCACCGCGGTCGCGACCGTGATCTTCGTGCGCACCGACACCAACCCGCTGATCATCGTGGCAGCCGCCGCGCTGCTGGGTTACGTCGGCTTCGTCTGAGCTTTCGATAGGTTCATCACGTGCCAGTGGACGATGCCGCCGAGGAGCGTGTGAGACAAACCCAGCGCACGCAGATCCGTCGGGTCGACGGACGCGAAGTCACCATCTCGGGCAACCTGCTGCAACCGCTGGCCCGTCGCACCACCGACATCGTCCGCCTGGCGCTGGCGACGCTGTTCCTGGCCATCGTGATCTTCAGTTCGCTGATCACCCGCAGCGACTGGGTCGGGCTGGAGAAGTCCATCTCCCGCATCGTCGGCGTGCTCACTCCCGCGCAGTCCAACATCGTCTACCTGGTCTACGGGATCGTCATCGTCGCGCTTCCGTTCGTGATCCTGGTGGCCCTCATCGCCGGGCGGCAGTGGAAGATGTTGGGCGCCTATGCCACCGCCGGGTTCATCGCGGTGCTGTCGCTGTCCATCACCGGGCAGGGCATCACCGCACCGCGGTGGCACTTCGACCTCAATGACCGGTTGTCCACCACGCTCTCGCAGTTCCTCGACGACCCGCGCTGGATCGCCATGCTGGCTGCCGTCCTAACGGTGTCCGGGCCGTGGCTGCCGGCGCGGTGGCGGCGCTGGTGGTGGGGACTGCTCCTGGCATTCGTGCCGATCCACCTGGTGGTCAGCGCCGTCGTGCCGGCCCGCTCGCTGCTCGGGCTGGCGGTGGGCTGGTTCGTCGGGGCGCTGGTGGTGCTGGTGGTCGGGACCCCGGCCCTGGAGGTGCCCCTGGACGGCGCGGTCCAGGCGCTGGCCCGGCGCGGTTTCGTCACCAACGCGCTGACGGTGGTGCGTCCGGGTGGACGCGGACCGCTGGAACTCTCCGCCACCGACTCCTCCGGCCGCGACGCCATCGTCGAACTGTATGGACCCAACCAACGCAGCGGGGGTGCGCTACGACAGTTCTGGCGCTGGCTTGTGCTGCGCGACAGCGAAACAGGCCCACTGCAGATGTCGCTGCATCGCGCGGTCGAACACCGCGCGCTGATGACCATCGCCGTCGGCGACCTCGACGTCGCCAACACCAGCACGCTGTGTCTCGCCGGCCTGGAACGGGGATGGACGATATTCGCCCACAGCCCACCGCGCGGCACCCCGCTGGACCAACTGTCCGACGAGGACTCCGCCACCGCGGTGTGGCAGTCGCTCGGCGTGCTGCACCGCCACCAGATCGCGCATGGGGATCTGAGCGGCAGCGAGATCACCGTCGACGGCGATACCGGATTGTTCGGCGGCTTCGGCAATTCCGAGTACGGCGCGTCGGACGAACAGTTGCAGTCCGACGTCGCCCAACTGCTGGTCACCACGACCGACCGGTTCGGAGCCAAGCCGGCGGTGCAGGCGGCCATCGACGCCCTCGGCACCGACACCGTGTTGTCCGCGTCGCGCCGCCTGACCCGCTCGGCGACGCCGCCCCGGATCCTGCACACCCTCACCGATCCCAAGGCGGTGCTGGCCGCCGCCCGCGACGAGGTCAAGCGGCAGACCGGCGCCGCCCAGATCCAGACCGAGACCATCACCCGGTTCACCCGCAAGCAGATCATCCAGCTGGTGCTGCTGGTGGCACTGGTCTACGTCGCCTATCCGTTCATCAGCACCGTCCCGACCTTCCTCTCCGAACTGCGTGCCGCGAACTGGTGGTGGGCGCTGCTCGGACTGGCCGTCTCGGCGTCGACGTATGTCGGTGCGGCGGCCGGGCTGTGGGCCTGCGCCGGGGAGGTGGTGTCCTTCCGGTATCTGCTGATCATGCAGTTCGCCAACACCTTCGCCGCCACCACCACTCCGGCCGGCGTGGGCGGGCTGGCGTTGAGCACCCGGTTCCTGCAGAAGGCCGGGCTGGGCACCGTCCGGGCCACCGCGGCCGTCGCGGTGCAGCAGGCGGTGCAGGTGATCACCCACATCTCCCTGCTGATCTTCTTCACCGTCGCCGCGGGGGCGTCGGCCGACCTGTCCCACTTCGTGCCCAAAGTGACGCTGCTCTACCTGATCGGCGGGCTGGCTCTCGGCGCGGTCGGCACGTTTCTGTTCGTGCCGAAGCTGCGGCAGTGGCTGGAGACCGCGGTCCGCCCGAAGATCAACGAGGTCGGTGGCGACCTGGTCGAACTGGTGCGCGAGCCCAAACGTTTCGCGATCATCGTATTAGGTTGTGCGGTAACGACTCTCGGGATGGCCTTCACGCTGTGGTGCAGTATCGAGGCGTTCGGCGGCGGCACCACGTTCGTCACCGTGACGGTGGTGACGATGGTCGGCGGAACCCTCGCGTCGGCGGCTCCCACGCCGGGTGGCGTCGGCGCCGTCGAGGCCGCCTTGATCGGTGGCCTGGCCGCCTTCGGCGTGCCGACTGGCGTCGCGGTGCCGTCGGTGCTGCTCTACCGGGTGCTGACCGTCTGGCTTCCGGTGTTCGCGGGCTGGCCGATCATGCGCTGGCTCACCAACCGGGACATGATCTGAAAGGCAGATCCTGATGACTTCGTCGTGGCATGACCTCACCGGACACGTCGCCCTGGTGACCGGCGGCAACAGCGGCATCGGTAAGGGCACCCGTTGCCTCACGTCAAGATGCGCGCGAAGTCTGATTCGTTGCCTCACGTGAGGATGCCCGCGTGGCGGTGGTCTTGACGGCGGCTTTCGGGCCGGGTCCGGCCTTGCTGGTGGTCAGGGTGAGCAGCTGCGCGGTGAGGGCCTGGATCTGTCGTTGAACGGCCGCCGGGTTGATGCCGGCATGGGTTTCGGCGAGGACGGCCTTGATCTCGCGGGACACCGTGGGATGGGCTTTTGCGCGTCGGTGGGGCGTGGTGGCTTTGTCGTATTTCTTGGTGACCTTTGCGCCGTGGCGGACCTTGCTGATCAGCTTCTGCTGCGGCTGGAAGTAGTTCGTCAACAGTGACTGCAGTTTCCAGATCTTGTTGAGCAGCAACAGTTCCCCCGGCGTTTCGTAGCGGTGGTAACCGACCACGGTTTGTCCGGAGCGACATACCGTTGGGCCATCTCCCGGTGCTGGGCGTCGGTCGCCGCGGCGATGCTGCTCACCGCGCCGGAGACCGTGACGTAGCGCAGTGACGGTTCGGTCCGTTCGACCATCAGCGTGAAACGCCCGGCCGCCTCGATCAACCGGTGCTTGCGGGACCCGAGGCCGGTCAGTATCCAGGGTGATCCGCCCGGCGCGTACTGGAACCACATCGGCACGCTCAGCGGCCCCCGGTCGGCGCCGGCGCTGACCGACAGTGCGGCCACCCGCGGTTCAGCGAGAAACTGTTCACGTTCCGGTTGCGGCAGGCCCATCCGACCACCGTAGTTGGAACGGTGGTCACGGCAAACGGTCGGTCGAACCCCGCTACGCAAGGTCGCGGCGGGCGACTCCCCGTCGAGGATGTAAAACTCCTGAGGCGGCGCTTCGGCGTCGGGAATGACTGCGCCACAACATCTTTATCGCCCCCACCGCACCACCCCAGGGGAACCCGAACCAGAGCCCGACATTGCCCGGGGACACTCGTCAAGGTGGCTCGGGGCTCACGTGCGACGGCTAGGCTCACGATCCTCAGCGAGCAAGGAGAACGAACATGTCGGCTGCGCAGCGGGAACGGGCCGCTCTCGTCGCGACCATGCGCAGTGTCGGCCCCGACGCGCCGACGCTGTGCGAAGGCTGGACCACCCGCGACCTGGCCGCCCATCTGGTGGTTCGCGAACGCCGACTCGACGCCGCACCCGGCATCCTGGTACCCCGACTGGCCGCCTACACCGCCAAGGTGCAAAACCAGGTAGCCCAATCGACAGACTGGCCCGAGTTGCTCGACAAGATCGCCTCCGGGCCGCCGACGCTGTCACCGTTCAAACTGCTCGACCCGCTGGTGAACCTGAATGAAATGTTCATCCACCACGAAGATGTCCGCCGCGCACAACCCGGCTGGGAGCCAAGAGCTCTCGACCCAAACACCGCCAAAGCTCTGGGCCGTTCGCTGGGTGTGATGGCGCGGACAACGATGGCCAAGCTGCCGGCCAGCGTGGCGCTGCGCACCCCGGACGGCAAAACGCTAGCGACGGTGGGTTCAGGACCGGCGGTCACCGTGACAGGGCCGCCCGAGGAACTGCTGCTGTTCTCCGTCGGCCGCACAGCACGAGTGGACTTCAACGGCCCCGACGACGCCATCAATGCGGTGAAGGCCGCCCGCCGGGGGTTATGAATGCCGACGCCGTGTGCCTGGTTTGGCGTTAAAGTCGCAGGGCTCAGGATGGACGGTGTTCGGCGAAGTCGGTGCGTTTGGACTGCTAGCGTCAGCTTCATGCGTTACGCGCTCTTTCTGGCCGCGACGATCACCACGGCATTCGCCGTAGCACCTGTCGCCGCCGCCGACGCCGACGCCCAAAACGACCAGTTCCTCGCATCCCTGGCGGCTCAAGGAATTACCGGCGACCCCGGCCAATTGATCGCTGAAGGCCACACCGCGTGCGATCACTTCGGCACCCCCCAGCAGACCCGCGATGCGGTCTTCTTGATGGGACAGGGACTCTCCCACCACCAGGTTGGCACGCTCATCAGCGCCGGATTGCTGTTTTTCTGTCCCGACAAACTCGTACCCCCATCCGATGCACCCCCACCCGGCTGATGCCAGTAGGTCACCGGGCCGAGGATGACCCCGTGGAGTTCCGCGACGGATCAAGGTCTACATCCAAGGCCATCGGGCACAGTCGGCAGGGACTTGACCCCATGTATTGGACACGCTCAATCCCAGGACGTCTTTGGGTTCGTGGTGCCCGCCTGCTTGACCCACGGACGGGCCGTCGAAGCGCCGGATCGGCATTCCGCGAAAAACCGCCCTAGGGGTCTGCTGAACAATCCGGTAGTGCACCAGTCGCTGTGTTGATCCGGTTTTTGGTGCTTGACCTGCGATAATGTTGTCGTGCAGGGTAATTCGGATTCGCAGGGCGATCTGTGGGATGTCTCATCGGTGGCCGGGCATCTCC
>CAIRCP010000034.1 GCA_903877095.1 uncultured Actinomycetes bacterium
CGCGCCAAAAGACAGCGAAAAAGACTGCGGCCCCGGCGAATTCGCCGGGGCCGCAGTCTTTTTCGCTGTCTTTTGGCGCGGCCCACCCCACGCCGTCGCGGTTACTGAACGGGTGCGCGGCCGGAGCGGCGACCGATCGGCACCCGCAATACCGCGTCGGTGCCACCTGCGTCGGCGTGGCGTATCTCCAGCGAGCCGTCGAGTTCGGCTGAGACCAGGGTGCGCACGATCTGCAGCCCCAGCCGGTCGGATGCCTCCAGGTTGAAGCCGTCCGGAAGGCCGTTCCCGTCGTCGTGGACGACGATGTCCAGCGAGCGGGCCGAACGATCGGCCCGGATCACCACCCGACCCCGTTTGTCGCCCGCGTCGAAGGCGTGTTCAATCGCGTTCTGCACCAACTCGGTGATCACCAAGACCAGCGCCATCGCTCGGTCTGCGTCGAGCACACCCAGGCTGCCCTCCCGGTTGATCCGGATCGGGGTGTCCACCCGGGCCACATCGTTCATGATCGGCAGGATGCGGTCGACGACCTCGTCGAGGTTCACCTCCTCGTCGACCGACATCGACAGCGCTTCGTGGACTTGGGCGATCGCGGCGACCCGCCGCACCGACTCCATGAGCGCCTCACGGCCCTCGGCGTTGTTGGTCCGGCGGGCCTGCAGCCGCAGCAGGGCGGCCACCGTCTGCAGGTTGTTCTTGACCCGGTGATGGATCTCCCGGATGGTGGCGTCCTTGCTCAGCAGCGCCCGGTCCCGGCGCTTGACCTCGGTGACGTCGCGGATCAGCACCGCCGCACCGGCCGGGGCGGCGGGTAAGCCCAGCGGAAGGGTGCGCAGCAGCACCGCCGCACCGCCGGCGTCGATCTCCAAGCGCATCCCCGACTCCCCCGCCAGCGACGCGCCGACGTGCGTGGCGAGTTCGTGCGCCTCGAACGGATCGGAGATCAGCGGCCGGGTGATGTCGACCAGGTTGTGGCCCTCCAACTCCGCCGTCAGCCCCATCCGGTGGTAGGCCGACAGCGCGTTGGGACTGGCGTAGGTCACGGTGCCGTCGACGTCGAGCCGGATGAACCCGTCGCCGACCCGTGGACTTGAGCGGGATAGCGCCAGGTCCGCGACATTGGGGAAGCTGCCCTCCGACACCATCTCCAGCAGCCGCCCGGCGCAGTCCAGATAGGCCTTCTCCAGCGGCGATGAGGTGCGCCGGCCGCCGACCGCGGTCTGCTGGGTGAGCATCGCCACCACCTCGCCGCGGTAACGCACCGGGACGGCGCCCTCCAGCGATTCCATGCCCGCGACGACGGTGCTGACGGCATCGGAGACCAGCAGCGTGGATGCGGTGTTGGGGCGGCACTGCGCGACGCAGACCAGGGCGCCGTCGTCGCGGCTGACCCACATCAGGAAGTCCCCGAACGACATGTCGGCCAGCAGTTGCCACTCCCCCACCACCGCGTGCAGGTGATCGACGGCACCACCGGGCAGGACGGTGTGCTCGGCGAGAAGTTCACCGAGAGTGGACACTGCCTACCGCGAGTCGACGATGCCGCCGAGGAACGAGGCGGAGGAGGAGTGAGCCATCAGATTCAGCTAGTCGATGACGGCGATGAGGTGGCCGGCCTGGATGACGTCTCCGACGACGACGTTGACCTCCGAGATGGTGCCGGCGACCTCGGCCAGCACCGGGATCTCCATTTTCATCGACTCCAGAAGCACCAACGTGTCACCAACGCTGATCTGGTCACCCTTGCTGACCACGACTTCCAAGACACTGGCCACAATCTCGGCGCGCACATCCTCGGCCATGTCCCCTATCGAACCACACAGCCGGATGCGAGGAGTTGATAGCGGGCGTGCGACACTGGTGTGAGTTCATGTTGCGGGGGAAAAGCACGAAAGGAATACCGATGGCGAAGCGTGGGCGTAAGAAGCGCGACCGGAAGCACAGCAAGGCCAATCACGGCAGGCGTCCCAACGCCTGATCTAACGCAGCAAGCAGACGCTGAGTCGCACGTTTCCGCCCGGATTCGTGCGATTTCGCGTTTGCCCGGCGTTGCGACCTAGATCTGCCGGCGGATGATCGTCGTCCGGCTGATCTGCACCCGTACCCGCTCGACGAGGTACGACGGGGCCGTGTCGCCACTGCACTTGGTGGCGATGAGCTTCTTGATCCGTTCCTCCACACCGTAATGGCGCAGGCAGGCGGGGCATTGGTCGAGGTGCTGGCGTAACTCGTCGCGGGTCGTGTCGTTGACCTCACCGTCGAGCAGCAGCCACACCTGACGGATCACCACTGAGCAGTCGTTGTGCCCGTCCGGATCGGTCACGACGACACCTCCTCGGCCGGAACGTCCTGCTTATCGCGGAGCATCCCGCGATCCCGGGCTACATCGGCGAGCAGTTCGCGCAGTTGGCGCCGGCCTCGATGCAGGCGGGACATCACCGTCCCGATGGGTGTATCCATGACTTCGGCGATCTCCTTATAGGGCAGGCCCTCGACGTCCGCTAGGTACACCGCGAGCCGGAACTCTTCTGGTAACGCCTGAAGCGCCTCTTTGATTTCACTGTCCGGAAGGTTTTCCAGCGCCTCGACCTCCGCCGAGCGCAACCCGGTCGAAGTGTGCTCGGCATTGGCGGCCAGCTGCCAGTCGCTGATCTCGTCGGTCGGGTACTCCGCGGGCTGCCGCTGCTTCTTGCGGTAGGTGTTGATGTAGGCGTTGGTCAGGATCCGGTAGAGCCACGCCTTGAGGTTGGTGCCCTCCCGGAACGACCGGAACCCCGAATAGGCCTTGACCATGGTTTCCTGCACCAGATCCTCGGCGTCGGCGGGGTTGCGGGTCATCCGCAGCGCACCGCCGTAAAGCTGGTTCATCAGCGGGATCGCGTCGCGCTCGAACCGGGCGGTCAGCTCGGCGTCGGTCTCCTCACGAGCGACCCCCGCACTGTCTGAGTCACCGTCTGCATCGTCCCCGTGGGGCTGCTCGATCTCGGTCATTGGCATTGATCTTAGGCTGTCGTGCATGGGAACGTTCTCCGGCAAGACCATGTTCATCTCCGGCGCGAGCCGCGGCATCGGCCTGGCGATCGCCAAGCGGGTGGCCGCCGACGGCGCCAACATCGCGCTGGTGGCCAAGACCACCGAGCCGCACCCGAAACTGCCGGGCACCATCTACACCGCGGCAGCGGAGATCGAGGAGGCCGGCGGACAGGCCCTGCCGATCGTCGGCGACGTGCGCGACGGCGACTCGGTGGCCGCCGCGGTCGCCAAGGCCGTCGAGCAGTTCGGCGCCATCGACATCTGCGTCAACAACGCCAGCGCGATCAACCTCGGCTCCATCGAAGACGTGCCGTTGAAGCGCTTCGACCTGATGAACGGCATCCAGGTGCGCGGCACCTACGCGGTGTCTCAGGCGTGCATCCCGCACATGAAGGGCCGGGAGAGCCCGCACATCCTCACCCTGTCGCCGCCGATCCGGATGGAGCCCAAGTGGCTGCGTCCGACCCCGTACATGATGGCCAAGTACGGAATGACGTTGTGCGCCTTGGGAATTGCCGAGGAAATGCGCTCACACGGGATCGCCTCGAACACGCTGTGGCCGCGCACACCGATCGCCACCGCCGCAGTGCAGAACCTGCTCGGCGGCGACGAGACGATGAAGCGCTCACGCAAGCCCGAGGTATACGCCGACGCCGCCTACGCGGTGCTGAGCCGGCCGGTCGACTTCACCGGCAACACGCTGCTGTGCGAGGACGTGCTGCTGGACAGCGGTGTCACCGACCTGTCGGTGTACGACTGTGTGCCCGGCTTTGAGCTGGGACTGGACTTCTGGGTGGACAGCCCCAACCCGCCGGGGTACTCCAACCCCTAGGTTCTGATGTCCAGGGGGCTACGGCTTGATCCCGATGCGTCGCAGGCCGTGCGCTCCGAAGGCCCGCATCGCCGCAACGGCGAACTGGGCCTGTTTCTTCGACGCCGAGTACCACAGCAGCTCCGACTTCTGAGTGGGCAGCCGCGGTGCTGTGATCGCCTGCTGCCGGCAGAACTTCAGGATCCCGTACGGGCCGCCCGCCCGGGCGCCCACCCCGGATTCCTTCCACCCGCCCATCGGTACCCCGAAGACGAACACGTTGGACAGCGCGTCGTTGACGTTGACCGCGCCACACTCCAGACGGCGCGCGACCCGCTCACCGCGTGCGGTGTTGCTGGTCCAGACCGTCGCCGACAACCCGAATACGGAGTCGTTGGCCATCCGGATGGCCTCCTCCTCGTCGGCCACCTTGATCACCGGCAGCGTCGGGCCGAAGGTCTCCTCCTTGATGCAGGACATGTCGTGGGTGACGTCGGTCAGGACGGTCGGCGGGAAGAAGGTGCCCTGCCCGGTGGGCTTGCCGCCGGTGAGCACTTTGGCGCCGGCCGCGACGGCCTCGTCGACGTGGCGCTGGACGATGCCGACCTGGGCGTCGGTGGCCATCGCGCCGAGGTCGTAGGTGAAGCCGCCGTCGGTCTCGCTGCCCTGCTGAAGCTTGCGGACGTTGGCGGCCAGCTTGGCGACGAATTCGTCGTAGACCGGCGCCTCGACATAGACCCGTTCGACGGACACACAGACCTGGCCGGAGTTGAAGAAGCCGCCCCAGGTGATGCCGTTGGCGGCGCGGTCCAGGTCGGCGTCGGCCAGCACGATGGCCGGGTCCTTGCCGCCCAGCTCCAGGCTGCACGGGATCAGCCGCTCGGCACAGGCCACGGCCACCTTCTTGCCGGTCGCGGTCGAACCGGTGAACTGGATCATGTCGCAGACCGCGGGCAAGGCCGCGCCGGTGGGGCCGTAGCCGGTGGTGATGTCGAACACCGGAGGGGCGCCGACCTCTTTCCAGCCACGAACGAATTCCACCGCCGACAGCGGGGTGACCTCGGACGGCTTGAGCAGCACCGCGCATCCCGCCGCCAGCGCCGGGGGAATGTCAAGGCCGGGCATGGCGAACGGGAAGTTCCAGGGCGTGATGACGCCGACCACCGGATGCGGCCGGTAGTGCACGGTCAACTTCTTGATCCGGTAGAGCATCGTGTGCCCCAAGACGTTCTTGTCCGCCATGAACTCTTCGGCATGACCGGCCCAGTAGTTGATCATGTCGGCGACGGCGATCGGCTCGATGTGGGCGTCGGAGCGCGACTTGCCGGTCTCCGACATCAGCACCTCGGTGATGTGGTCGGCGTTGTCGAGGATCCACTCCTGCCACTTGAGCATCCACTTCTTGCGGCTACGCGGACCCATGGCTTCCCACTCCGGCTGAGCCGCGCGCAACGCGCGCACCTTGGCGGCCACCGTCTCGGGATCGTCGATCGGCACCGAGCCGACTTCAAGGCCGGTCGCCGGGTTGTGAATGGCGATGGTGTCTACCTTGGGCTCAACTGCGGTCATCGACGGTTCCTCCCGGATATGGCTTTTCCGCGATGCTATCCCCCCCGCCATCCGGTTGGTTGCCGCAGTCCGACGGCTCAAGGAGTTCGGGGCCGTTATTAGCGACGTTGTTCACCAGAGTCGACACCTCGCGCATCGCCAGGACGGCCACGTCGGGCGTTGCGGCGAGCAGGCCGGCCGGGGCGGGGGCATCGGGGTCCAGCCAGCGGTCCCAGTCGGCTGCTGCCAGCGACAGCGGCATCCGGTCATGCACGTCCGCGAACTCCCCCACCGCATCGGTGGTGATGACGGTGCAGGTGAGCAGGCCCTCGGATGCCTCATCGGCGCGCCACACCGACCACAGACCGGCCACCATCAGCGGAGCACCGTCGGGCCGGTAGAAGAAGTACGGCGTCTTGCGGCCCCGTTTGGGGTTATCGGGGTTCGGCTTCCACTCGTAGTAGCCGTCCATCGGGATCAGGCAGCGCTTGTGCTGGGCGGCGGTCCGGTAGGCCGGCGAGGTGGTGACGGTCTCGGCGCGGGCGTTGATCAGCTGCGGACCCTTGGCCTGGGGTGACCCGTCGGGGCCGGCCTTGGCCCAGGGCGGCACGAGACCCCAGCGCATGAGCCGGATGCGCCGGGTGGCGCCGGCGGGCAGGAGCGGAGCGACTCGGGAATGAGACCGGTCCCCGCGCTCGCTGTGGCGCGCGACGACGGCCGCGATGTCCGTGGTGGGGGCGACGTTGTAGTTCGGTGGCCGGATGCCCGCGGGGCCCGTCTCGTCGACGGCGTCGATCTGGAGCGCCAGCCGGGCCGGATCCGTGGTGACCGCGAAGCGTCCGCACATAACTCCATGGTGCCCGCCAGCCGCCGGGCCGGGACAGGGCAGGATATGGGTTCGTGAGCACCGAGTTGTGGGACGCCCCGCGGGCGCCGTCGCCGATCGACGCCCGCGTGACGATTCCGGGCTCGAAGTCCATGACCAACCGGGCGCTCATTCTGGCGGCGCTGGCGGCGGCTCAGGGTGGCGGCTCGTCGCGGATCGCAGGAGCGTTGCGCAGCCGGGACACCGATCTGATGATCGGCGCCCTGCGCAGCCTCGGTTTCACGATCGACGGCGACGGCGACGACCTCACGGTCGGCGGCACGCAGGCGCCCGGCACCGGTGAACGTGTCGCCGGCGCGCCGGCCCGCATCGACTGCGGACTGGCCGGAACGGTGCTGCGGTTCGTGCCACCCCTGGCTGCTCTGGGCACCGCCTCGGTGCTCTTCGACGGCGACGAGCAGGCCCGCGCCCGCCCGATCACCCCGCTGCTCAACGGCCTGCGCGGCCTCGGCGTCGACGTCGACGGGGACGGTCTGCCGTTCACGGTGCACGGCCGGGGCACGGTGGCCGGCGGACCGGTGCGCATCGACGCCTCCGCGTCCTCGCAGTTCGTGTCCGGACTGCTGTTGTGCGGGGTGGCATTCCGCGACGGGCTGACCGTCATCCACACCGGGAATCATCTGCCGTCCGCCCCGCACATCGCGATGACGGCGGCGATGCTCGCCGAAGCCGGCGTCGACGTGGACACCACGGTCCCGAATCAGTGGCGGGTGGACGCCGGGACGGTGCGCCCGCATGACTGGGCGATCGAGCCGGACCTCTCCAACGCGCTGCCGTTCGCCGCCGCGGCCACCGTGACCGGCGGCACGGTGCGGATCGACGCCTGGCCGACCCTGAGCGTCCAGCCGGCGCCGATCATCCTGTCCATCCTGCGGCAGCTGGGATGCACTGTCGTGCATGAGGATTCGGGTCTGGCCGTGACCGGGCCGGAGAGCTTCGGCGGGTTCGATATGGACCTCGGCGAGGTCGGCGAACTCGCCCCGTCGGTCGCGGCGCTGGCCGCCCTGGCGCGGCCCGGGTCGGTGTCCCGGCTCACCGGTATCGCCCACCTGCGCGGCCACGAGACCGACCGGCTGGCGGCGTTGCGCACCGAGATCAACGCACTCGGCGGCGACTGCGCGGAGACCCCCGACGGACTGGTGATCACCGCGGCGCCCCTGCACGGCGGCGTCTGGCACTCCTACGCCGATCACCGGATGGCCACCGCCGGCGCGATCATCGGCCTGCGGGTGGCCGGGGTTCAGGTGGAGGACATCGCCACCACCGCCAAGACGCTGCCGGACTTCCCCGGTTTGTGGACCGGCATGCTGGCGGGGCGCGGTTGAACGTCCGGCGCCGGCGGGACTACGACGAGTCCGACGTACATGTCCGATCCGGACGCGGTTCGCGTCCGCGGACCAAGACCCGTCCCGAACACGCCGACGCCGAGCAGGCGATGGTCGTCACCGTGGACCGGGGACGGTGGGGCTGCGTGCTCGACGGCGACCCGACCCGCCCGGTGACCGCGATGCGAGCCCGGGAACTGGGCCGCACCCCGATCGTCGTCGGCGACCGGGTGGACGTGGTGGGCGACCTTTCCGGACGCCCCGACACCCTGGCCCGGATCGTCCGCCGCACCGATCGCCGAACGGTGTTGCGCCGCACCGCCGATGACACCGACCCGACCGAGCGGGTGGTCGTCGCCAACGCCGACCAGATGATGGTGGTGGTGGCGCTGGCCGACCCGCCGCCGCGCACCGGCCTGGTGGACCGCTCGCTGATCGCCGCCTATACCGGCGGGGTGCGGCCCATCCTGTGCCTGACCAAGACCGACCTGGCCCCTGCTGCCCCGTTCGCCGAACAGTTCGCCGATCTGGACCTCACCGTGGTGACGGCCGGCCGCGACGAGCCGTTGCAGCCGGTTGTCGACCTGCTCGACGGCCACGTCACCGTTCTACTGGGACATTCCGGCGTCGGCAAGTCGACGTTGGTGAATCGGCTTGTGCCGCAAGCAGATCGGGCCATCGGAACGGTCTCCGGCGTCGGCAAGGGCCGGCACACCTCCACCCAGTCGCTGGCCCTGCCGCTACCCGGCGGCGGCTGGGTGATCGACACCCCGGGGATCCGGTCCTTCGGCCTGGCCCACATCAAGGCGGACGACGTGGTGGCGGCCTTCTCCGATCTCGCCGAGGCGGTGGACGACTGCCCGCGTGGGTGCGGGCACCGCGGGCCGCCCGCCGACCCCGAGTGCGCCCTGGACCACATGACCGGACCACAGGCGGCGCGGGCGGCGGCCGCCCGGCGGCTGCTGGGTGTGCTGGACGAGGCCAGCGGATACTAGACCGGCAGCCGAAGGTTAGGAGCGCTGATGAGCAGCACCGTCGGGAACGTCCCGGTGATCATCCTCAACGACGGCAACCGGATTCCCCAGCTGGGGTTCGGCGTGTACAAGGTGCCGCCGGAGGAGACCGCGGCCGCGGTTCGCGACGCCCTGGCGGTCGGCTACCGCCATATCGACACCGCCGAGATGTACGGCAACGAGAAGGGCGTCGGCGAGGGGGTCCGCGCCGCCGGACTGGACCGGGCGCAGGTGTTCATCACCAGCAAGCTCAACAACGGTTTCCACCGGCCCGACGCCGCCCGCCGGGCGTTCGACGCCACGTTGGCCGAACTGGGCACCGACTACGTCGACCTGTTCCTGATCCACTGGCCGCTGTCGGCTCTCGACGACGACTTCGTCTCCACCTGGAAAGCGTTGGAGGAGTTCAAGTCCGACGGCCGGGCCCGCAGCATCGGCGTCTCGAACTTCCAGATCCACCACCTCCAGGAACTCGCCCGGGAGACCACCGTCACGCCGACGGTGAACCAGATCGAGGTGCATCCCTACTTCACCAACGACGCCGTGCGCGCCTACGGCGTCGAGCACGACATCGTCACCGAGGGATGGTCGCCGATCGCCCGCGGCAAGGTGCTCGGTGATCCGGTGGTGATCCGCATCGCCAAGGCCTACGGCGTGCACCCGGCGCAGGTGGTGCTGCGCTGGCACATCCAGCGCGGCGATGTCGTCTTCCCCAAATCGGTTCACCCGCAACGGATGAAAGAGAACTTCGAGATCTTCGACTTCGACCTGGGCGACGAGGAGATCGAGGCGCTGACGGCGCTGGACAAAGGCGAAGCCGGCCGGCGGGGACCCAAGCCTGGCTGAGCTGGCATCGACGCTGCGTGCAGAACGCGTGCCGATCGGGGAACGCGCTCTCAGCGCAGATTCGACGCGCGCCGACGGGAGCGGGCGTCCGCCAGCGCCGTCTTGAGGCCACGAGACCGCACCTGCAGCCCTTCGAACATCCGCTCACTGCGGGTCTCCGGTGCGTCGTCGGCGGTGGCGCGCAGAAACCGGTCCGGCAGCGACAGTTTCGCGATGGTTCGCCACGTCTTGGCGTACTGCACCGGCAGCGGTCCGCTGGTGTAGGGCAGGTCGTACTTCTCGCACAGTGCGCGCACCCGCACCGAGATCTCGGCGAGCCGGCGACTGGGCAGATCCGGGTAGAGGTGGTGCTCGATCTGATACGACAGGTTTCCGGTCATGAAGGCCAACGCCGGGCCGGCGTCGATGTTGGCGCTGCCCAGCATCTGGCGCAGGTACCACTGGCCCTGCCCCTCCCCCGCCATGTCGGTGGTGGTGAACTTCTCGGCTCCGTCAGGAAAGTGGCCGCAGAAGATCACCGCGTTCGTCCACAGATTCCGGATGGTGTTGGCCAGCAGGTTGGCCTTCAGCGTGGACACGAAGCCGGACTTCCCCGGATTCCACGGCGACAGCGCCGTCAGCGCCGGGTAGACGGCGTAGTCCTTGGCCAGCTGGCGGCCGGCCTTGGTCGTCAACTCCCGCAGCCGAACGATCGTGTCGGCCCGGAGCTGCGGATCGGCGGCCTTGCGTAATTCCAAGTGCTGCAGCGCAATTCCCCACTCGAAGCCGAGCGCCAGGACGGTGTTGATGGCGATGTTGAGGGTGTTACGCGGCTTCCACGGCTCATCGCGGGTGACCCGCAGGACGCCGTAGCCGACGTCGTCGTCCATCCCGAGGATGTTGGTGTACTTGTGATGGGCCACGTTGTGGGTGATGCGCCAGTGCTTGGAAGCGCCGGCCATGTCCCACTCCCAGGTGGAGGAGTGGATCTCCGGGTCGTTCATCCAGTCCCATTGACCGTGCAGCACATTGTGCGCGATCTCCATGTTCTCGATGATCTTGGCCAGCGCCAGGGCGCCGGTCCCGGCCCACCAGGCCACCCGCTTGGACCCGAAGGCCAACAGCAGGCGCCCGGCGAGGTCCAGTCCCCGTTGGGCGGCGATGGTGCGGTGGATGTAGCGCGCGTCGCGCTCACCGAGGTCGTCTTCGACGTCGCGGCGGATGTTGTCGAGTTCGGTTGCCAGAGCGTCGATGTCGGCATCGGTCAGATGCGCAAAGGCGTCGATGTCGCTGATCGCCATCAGATGTCCACCACACAATCCCCACTCGGTGCCGTCACACAGACCTGTACCCGGCTGCCCGGTTCCTGCTCGGCGCCGGTGCGCAGGTCCACGACTCGGCCGTCGACCAAACTCACCACACACGTGTGACAGATACCCATCCGGCAACCGAACGGCATTTGAACACCGGCCTGCTCGCCGGCTTCCAGAAGCGAGGTCGCAGCATCGACCCTACGGGTGATGCCGCTACGGGCGAACGTGACGGCACCGCCCTCGCCCGGGCCGGCGCCGCGGACGGCGGCGAACCGTTCCAGGTGCAGCCGGTCTCCGATTCCCGCTGCGGCCCAGACCTTTTCAGCGTCAGCCAGCAAGCCCTCCGGTCCGCAGGCCCAGGTCTGACGGTCATGCCAGTCGGGCACCGCCTCACCCAACCGGCTCACGTCCAGCCGGCCCACGGTCCTGGTCGCGCGAACCGTGAGCCGGTAGCCGGGATGGCGGCGCTCCAGCGCGTGCAATTCACCGGCGAACATCACATCCGCCGTCGTCGGCGCGCTGTGCACATGCACCACATTCTGAATCTGGTCTCGGCGCTGCATGGTCCGCAGCATCGACATCACCGGGGTGATGCCGGAACCGGCGGTCAGGAACAGGACGGACGGCGGCGCCGGGTCGGGCATCACGAAGTTGCCCTGCGGGGCGGCCAACCGGACCACCGTGCCGGGGCGCACCCCGTTGACCAGATGGGTGGACAGGAAGCCCTCCGGCATCGCCTTGACGGTGATGCTGAGCGTCCGGGAACCAGCCGCGCCGGAGGCGCGCGAAGACGTGGCCCGCGGCGGGGAGGTCAGCGAGTAGGACCTCCACCGCCAGCGACCGTCGACCAGCAGCCCGATGCCGATGTACTGGCCGGGCCGGTGGTCGGCGGTGAATCCCCAGCCCGGCTTGATCACCAGCGTCGCCGAGTCGGCTGCCTCAGGACGCACCTCGACGATGCGGCCGCGCAATTCGCGAGCCGACCACAGCGGGTTGATCAGCTTGAGGTAGTCGTCGGGCAGCAGCGGCGTGGTGACCGGGCGGATCAGAGCTCGTACCGCGGCGCCCAGCCTGACCTGGGTCGTCACAACCGCTACGGTACCGCAGCCGGGCCGGCTCAGACCGCCGAAGCCGGCTCGGCCTCGGGCTCAGAGCAGGTCGAGCAGGAACGGCAACTCCTGGGTCGCGTACCACGCCAGGTCGTGGTCCTGGGCGTCGCCGACGGTCAGCTCGGCGTCCTCATCGCCGAGGTCGGCGTCGTCGATGACGTCGATCGCCGCCCGGACCGCGGGTTCAGCGGCGGCGTTGTCGACGAAGACCGCGGCCACCTGATCCAGCCCGATCCGGCCCCGGACCCGGACCACGGCATCGTCCAGATCGGGCCGCAATGTCACCGTCTCGTCAGGAGCGTCGGCGACCACCACGGCCCGGCGCAGCGGCGGGCCGCCGGGGGGTTCGCCGGATAGCAGCCGCAGCGACGCCAGGGCCGCCTCACCGATCGCCACCTCGGCCAGTTCCTCGTCGTCGCCTTCGGCGTAGGACTCCCGGAGGGTGGGCGTGACGGCGAACGCCGTCCCGGACCGCGGCTGCAGGAAACCGTCGGCGACCAGTTCGGACAGCATGGCCAGCGTCGCCGGAATGTAAACCCGCATCACGTCGCGCTGGCGCGGGAGCTACAGGGACGCTTCACGGTCCCCCGCCACCAGCGAGCCGGCGAAGTCGGGCACGAAGTTGCTGAGATTGCGCGGCGGGCGGCGGTAGTTGCCGATCTGCGGCCGCTCCGGGATCACCACCTTTTCCATCTCCACGTCGGCGTAGGGGATGCTGGACAGCAGGTGGGAAATCATATTCAGCCGGGCGTGCTTCTTGATGTGGGACTCCACCTCGAACCACGGGCTCGACGAGGTGTCGGTGTGAATCATCATGTCGTCCTTGGCCCGCGAGTAATCCTCCCAGCGGTAGATGGACTCCATGTCCATCGGGCTGAGCTTCCAGCGCCGCAACGGGTCGTCGAGCCGCGAACGGAACCGGCGCAGCTGTTCGTCCTCGGACACCGAGAACCAGTACTTGCGCAACATGATTCCGTCGTCGATCAGCATCTGCTCGAAGATGGGGCACTGGCGCAGGAACAGCGTCTCCTCCTGCGGCGAGCAGAAGCCCATCACCCGCTCGACGCCGGCGCGGTTGTACCAGGACCGGTCGAACAGCACGATCTCGCCTCTGGTGGGCAGTTGCTCGATGTAGCGCTGGAAGTACCACTGGCCCCTCTCGCGGTCGGTCGGTGCCGGCAGCGCGGCGATGCGAACCGAACGGGGACTCAGATACTCGGTGATGCGCTTGATGGTGCCGCCCTTGCCAGCGGCGTCGCGGCCTTCGAAGATGACCACCAGGCGAGCGCCGGTGGACCGCACCCACTCCTGGACTTTCACCAATTCCGTTTGCAGCCGGTACAATTCGGCCTCGTAGACCGCATTGGAGACTTTGGACCCCGAGACTTCGGGCCCAGAGGATTGGGGCCCAGAGGACTTTCCCTTCTCGCCGTCTTTCTTGTTGGACTTGCCCTTTGCCATCGGCGCATCGTACGACGGGACCACTATTGCGCGCTGTCGATCAGTTGTTCCAGGGACTCGGCGAGGAGTTCGGGGAAGACGTCGACATCGCTCATCGCGTCGCGGTCGGCGTTGATGCCGAAATAAACCATGCCGCAGTAGGACGTGACCCCGATCGCGAGCACCTGGTCGTGCAACAACGGTGGGACGGCATAGGTTTCGAGCAGTTTGGCGCCCGCGATGTACATCTGGGTCTGCGGCCCGGGCACATTGGTGATGAGCAGATTGAACTGACGGGGCGGGTACTGGGTGGCCACCCGGGTACCCATCGCGTGCAACGTCGGCGGCGGGAATCCCGACAGCGTGACGATGGTCCTGGCTTCGACCAGACTGGCCACCGCCGAGTGGCTCTCGGTGGCATGCGCGATCTGGGACAACCGCACCACCGGATTGCTCTCCCCCACCGGTAGGTCGATGAGGAACGGCGCCACCTCACTGATCGCCTGTCCCGGCCCGGAGGCTGCCATATCGGCATCGGGGTAGACCGATGTCGGCGCCATCGCCCGCACGGTCAGACTGGCGGTCACCGGCTCGCCGCGGGACAGCAGCCAGTTGCGCAGCGCGCCGGCGATGACGCTGAGCACGACATCGTTGACGTCGCAGTCGTAGCGGGCGCGCAGCCGGCGGAAGTCGGCCAGTGGGGCCGAGGTGACGGTGAAGCGACGGTGCCGGGACACCGTGGTGTTCAGCGGGCTGTCGGGCGCACTGCGCCGCAGCATCCGACGAGCCACCTGCGAGGCCCGGCGACCCAGCTCACCGAGGCCGGCGGTGCTGGTCGCGACGTCGACCACCGTCGAGCGCAACGCCTGCAGTTCCTGGCCGGGCCGGGCCAGCCAGTCGGTGACCGCATCGACGACCAGGCGGCCGTCGGAGGGTTCCCGGGCCGGCAGCCAGATGTCCTCGCCGACCTCGGCCGGCCGGCGGCTGCGGTCGGCGATGACGTGGCCGATCTCGCAGGCCGAAACCCCGTTGATAAGCGCCTGATGGGATTTGATGAACAGCGCCAGGCGATTCCGGTCCAGTCCCTCGATCAGGTACATCTCCCACAGTGGCCGGCCGCGGTCCAGCGGCCGGCCGGCCAGCCGGGACACCAGGTCGTGCAGTTGGGCGTCGCTGCCCGGCGACGGCAGCGCCGAGCGGCGAACGTGGTAGGTGATGTCGAAGTCGGGGTCGTCGATCCACACCGGCCGGGCGATGCCGAGGGTCACCTCGCGGATTTTCTGCCGGTAGCGCGGAATCTGCGGCAGCCGGTGCTCGACGGTTTCCAGCAGGGTGTCGTAGCTCAGCCCGCCGCGCGGGCGGCGCAGGATCGACAGCGATCCCACATACATCGGGGTGGCGGTGTCCTCGCGGTGATAGAACGCCGCGTCCGAGGTCGACAGCCGGGTCACCATCGTCGGTCCACCTCCTTCGTTCAACCACCGTGAATTACTGCCACGGTATCGCCACCGGCTGACTTTCCCGGCTCCCAGCAACCGGTCTGCGTCCGGCAGCAGGGCGAAATGCCGAAGTTATAGTGGCGAACGATCACTGCGAACGACAACCGGCTTGGACACGATCGCTGGGGATAACCCCGACCTTTGCGCCTCACGGGGCAATACCAACACCAGGAGCGAGCCATGACGTCCCGTCTGCGCCGTCTGGCGGCCCTTGCCGGCGTCGCGACGATGGTCGCGCTGGCCCCGTGCGCCGCGGCGGCTCCTCCCGATTCCGGCAATCCCGCGACGATCTCGCTCGCGGACCTGGGGTCCTCGGAGACGATCTTGTTCGACGCCCGCCGTGACACCACCAGCAGTTCGTTCTCCTTCACCGTGCCGAAGGGATTAACGCCGTCGTCGCTGAATGCCACCCTGGAACTCCCGGTGGCGATCCGGTCGGGTTATCTGACGGTGACGCAGAGCGGCCGCACGGTGCACCGGATGACCCTGCCCCTGCAGGACGGGGCGGTGCTGGTCGTCCCGCTGACCGGCGCCGAGGTGTCCGACGGGTGGGCCAACCTCACCCTGACGATCACCGCGATGCCCGCCGACGACCGCTTCTGCTGGCATCCGGACTCCCCGATCCGGTTGGTCAACAGTTCGGTCACCTTCAGCGGCACCGCGACTCCACCGGGGACGGTGGCGGAGTTCCTGCCCATGTCGCTGGCCCGGCTGACCATCGGGCTACCGGCCAAGCCCTCGACGGCGGAGTCCGCGGCGGCGATTCAGCTGGCCGCAGCGATGGCGACCAAGTACGGCTGGCAGAAAACCGACATCGTCGTGGCTCCGCTCACCGGTGGTGCCGACACCCTCCCCCCGCCGGTTCCGCGGGAACGCCAGATCTGGCTCAAAGAGAATCCGGACAAGGGGCTGACGCTGCTGCCGCGACCGGAGATGCCGGTGCTGCTGATCTCCGGCCCGGGGGACGAACTCACCAACCAGACCCGGCTGCTCACCGACCCGTCGCTGGCCTTCGCCCTGAGCGCGAAGGCCGTCGCCGATGACCTGACCCCCGATCCGCATCCGGCCGTGGAGAGCGCCACCCTCGAACAGCTCAAGCAGAAGGTGAACAACTCCGAGGCGCTGCGCCCGAGCACCGAGATCAAGATCGACCAGTCGGTCTTCGGCCAGTCCCTGGCCGGGGTCCGAGTCCACGTGCTCGGTTCCTACACCCCGCTGCCCAGCAACTTCAACGGCGAGTTCACGGCCGAGATCGGCAACGACGTCGTCGACCGCTGGCCGGTGGACGCCCAGGGCACCATCGACCGCTGGATCGACGTTCCGAACCATGCGCTGGGGCGCACCACGGTGCTCAAGATCAGGGAGTTCACCACCGGCGATCCCGGCCATTGCAACGACTACCTGAACATGACGCTGCGGATCGACCCGAAAACCGAGATCGTGGCCAACCGGGCCAGCCCGCCGGTCCCGCCCGGATTCCGGTCGTTCCCCCAGGCGATGATGCCCACCATCAAGGTTGGCATCGAGCCGGGCAGCGCCGTCGACGTCGCGCGCGCGGCCAAAGTCGTCGTCGGTTTGCAGCGCAACAGTTCGGTCCCGTTGACCACCGAGGTGACCAGCGTCCAGGACGCGATCGCCAGCGGGAAGTCCGCGGTCCTCGTCTCGCCCAACGGGTGGACCGACCAGAGTATTGCGCTGCCGTTCAGCGCGGACCTCGGACGAATCACCATCGACGGCTTCGATCCGGGGGGCAACCCCGCCAAGCTGACGTTGGAGCCGGCGATCAAGTTCGGCTCGCTGCAGTCCATTTTCGACGGCCGGCGTTCGCTGCTGGTGGCGACCTCCAACGGCGCCCCGGCCCAACTCGACGAGCTGCTGCGCTGGCTGGGCGCGGAGCCGGGCCGATGGTCCGATCTCGACGGCCGGGCGATCATCTCGGTGCCGTTCAACTCCCCCGTCACCGTTCCCAACCGGAAGGCCGATCTCGCCACCGATCAGGCGTCGGCCACGTCGGGCTTCGGCCGGGGCGGCTGGCCCTGGCTGGCGGCCAGCGGCATTGCGGCAGCCGCTCTGGTCGGGGCGGTCCTGATCCTGGCGCGGTCCCGCAAGCCGAGGAGGGTCGCAGCCGGTTCCACCGAGACGCGCACCGCGCCGGAAATCCCCGACCGTCCGGAGCAGTAGTGCCCGGCCTGGGCCAGGGTTGCCCCATCGGCTTCACGGAATCTCGCGGCCCGGTCCGATGCACGCGCCTGGTGTGGTCAGGCGGGGGTGAGGTGGAAGACGCGCAGTTCGCGGCCGGCGCGGGCAACGTAGGTGTCGTAGGGCGGCCAGACGGCCACGAGGCGCGGCCACACCTCGACACGGGCCTCGTCGGAGAGCAGGCGGGCCACCACCTCGGTGGTCCGGCCCTCGAACGACACCGTCGCCTCCGGCGTGGCGATGAGGTTGCCCGTCCAGGCGGGATGGTGGGTCCGCCCGAAGTTCGAGCCGACCACGTACCAGCCACCATCGGCGGGCATGCAGGCCAGCGGGGCGTCGCGGGGCTCACCGGAGCGACGGCCTGTGGTGGTGAGGACCAGGCTCGGAACCAGCAGGCGGCCGACGATAAACCGGCCGCCGGTGAGCCGGTGCAGAGCGCGGTCCAGGGGCGGCACCACAGCGGGGGCCACCATGGAGAACATGGGTGATGCAGCCATCCGCTGCGTCGCCCTGCCGACGAGCCCGTTGACATCGAACGCTGCCATTTCCGAAGGTTACCGTGCCGGCCCTGACGCCGATCAGCCTGTCGGGGGAGGTGGAGCAGGGGTTTGGCGCACTGTTGCCGACGCGGCGTTCGCCACCTAAATCAGCACCGTCCTACCCGGCCGCGGGCTGCCAGTGCACCCAGTCGATGAGCATGTCCGCAGGGAATCGGGTCGAGCTGTCGGGCGGGCCGGCCCACTCGCCGCCGACAGCCAAATTGAGAATGAGGCAGGCCGGCTTGTTGTACACCCACTCGGCGTTCTCGGGCAGCGAGTCGGGAGTGAACGTCCCCCACACGACGTTGTCGATGCCGACGGTGATCTTGTTCTCCTGCCGGATCACCCAGTAGTCGTGAAAGTCGGCGCTGAGATCGGGGCCCACCCCGACGATCTGCTTCTGCAGGTAGTCCTTGACGCCCGGGATCGGCCCGTGCAGCGACGAGTACCGCTTGCGTGGATCTGAAACCTGTTCCACCACATCGATTTCCCCGGCGGCCGGCCATGGGTTGACGTCCTCGTCGGCGCCCATCAACCAGAACGCCGGCCACAGCCCGACGCCCGCCGGCATCTTCATCCGGACGATGAGAGTGCCGTAGTCGAAGTTGACTTTCCGCCGCGTCTCCACCCGACCGGAGGTGTAGCCGGAGTCGGTTGTGAGCGCTCGCAGTCGTAGGTGGCCGCTGCCGTCGAGCACGGCGTTGTCCGCGGCGTACGTCTGGCTGCCGCGGTCCCAGCCCGACCCTTCGATGACCGTCCATCGCTGCGGGTCGGGCGGGGATCCTGCGGGGCCGGTGAAGTCGTCGAACACCTCGGTGACGACGGGGGCGGTCGCGCCGCGATCGAACAGCCGAGCCGGGGTCGGCTGGTCACTGGCGGGCCCGGCCCACGGCCGGCTGCAGCCGTGCACCGATGCGACCCCGACCCCGGAGATCAGGTGGACTCCGACACCGACGGTCGCGGCGAGAACAGCCGCCAGACCGACCCGACCCACGGTGCTCACCGGAGGCTGGCCATGTCGAGGTGCCCCCGGTATGCCCGCCACACCCGCGGTCCGCACACCAGCACTTCCACGGCGATGGCCGCAATCCAGCCCAGGCTGAGACCGATCAGGCCGCCGAGTGACGCGCCGATCGCCGCACAGATCAGTTCGCCGGCCCCGAGGGCGACCATGATGGCGGCCTCGCGGCTGATATCGCCGGCGATCCGCGCGACCGCCACATGGTGGTCCCTGATGATCACGCCGAAACCGCCGAGGCACAGCACGATCAGCACCGTGTGTCCGTTCGCCGCATAGGCCGGCCCGAAGATCCCCAGCACCAGCCCGCCCAGCGGCAGGATCAGGAGATTGGCGGCCAGACAGGCGGCCATCGACAGCCGGAGGGTGAACCGGAACTCCTTGAGAATCGTGCTGGCATCCTTGGCGCCGGACGCGAAGAGCGCCAGGGACATGGCGATCGGGAGCACGAAGACGAATCCGGCGAGCGACCAGGTCGCGTAGAGGTAGCCCGCCTTCTCGGAGCCCAGGATCACGTTGGCGACGATCGGCATCGCGAAATACGGCACGGACAGCGACAGGTTGAGGATGTGGTGTTGGGCGGCATGGAAGTGCAAGCCCTTCAACGTGGACAGCCGCGGCCGGAGCCGGCTGAGCGGCAATCGGTACTCGCGAATCAGCAGGATGCCGACAACCAGGATCGATACCACCGCCGCGATGAACCAGGTGGCATAGATACCCCAGGAGCCGTACCGGTTCAGCGTGAGCGCGAAGACCACCAGCAGAACGAGCTTGACCACCGCATGGATCGTGTTGCGGCGCAGTTGAATACCGCCCCCGATGGCGCTCAGGAGCGCGCTGTCGAGCAGCTGGCTGACCGAATGGGCCGCGACGCCGCCCACGAAGAGCACGTTGACGAACGCGTTGTGCCCGATGCCCGGTAGGCCGATGAAGGTCGCCGGGAGTATCAGCGCACACACCAGGGCGACGGCGCAGGAGACCACTGCACAGACCGCCGCTGCGGTCGAAACCAGTTGAGCACGGCCGGATTTCATGGCCGGGAGCTTGGCGATCAGCGTGGTCCCGAAGCCCAGCACGGTGAACGGCGCGATCAAGCTCATCGCCGCGATGGCTGTCGTCGACTCGCCGACATCGGTCACCGCGTACATCCGAGCGGCGACCGTCCAGTAGATGAAGCCCAGCCCGGAGGTGACCACCGACGTCGATACCAGCGACAGGGCATTGCGCAGCAGGAAGCTGCGCTTGCGGCGGTGTCCGTCGTCGTCGTTGGTATCCATGCTCGCCGCCTTATCGCCCTGGCGCCGCCGGCACAACGTGCACGGAGTCCGGGTCATCGAGGATCTGCTGCACGTGGACGATGTCCTCGCCGGCGGCGTCGTGGATCGCGAACCCGGCGATCGCCGCGAGCGGCAGCAGGAACAGCCCTGCCCCCAGAACGCCGCGCCGGGTCACGTGTCCGGCGGCGCGCCGTGCCAACGACATCGCCGCGGAGGGGTACACCAGTACCGGAACCGCCAACGCGCACACGGCGATCAGCGGGGTCAGCCAGACATGCGCCAGCAGCAGGGCTGCCGAGACCAGGCCGACCCCGGCCAGCAGGACCGCGGCGCTGTCGGCCGGTCCGTATGCGCGCCGCAGCCGCGACACCTGCGCGACGATGCGCGGCCAGAATCGGCTGCGCATCACCCAGGCGAGCAGCAACCCGACCGCCAGCCCGACCGCCGCTTGCGCGGCCGGCCGGAACGCCGGCGTCGCACCGATCCACCCGTTTCGGTACTCCGGAAGTCCGAGTCGCTTGAGGTCGTAGATCGACACCGGACCGTGCCGGTAGACGGTGGCGATGGCGGGGACTTTGTCGAACTTGGTGAGTTGCCGGGCGGTGAGTTGCTTGCCCTCGTTGGTCTCGCCGACGATGACGTAGTGGCCGAACGGTGGCAGGCTGTCGGCCATCCGTCGATCGACGTAGATGTAACGCAACTTCAGGGCGCTGGCCGCGTCGGTCTCGGGCGGGCCCCATTGCTTGGCGACGTACAACTGCGGTGTCTTGACGCCGTCCAAGCCCTCGTAGACGGGCCATAGACCCGCTCGTGCGGCAAGCAGGATCGAACTGACCCGGTCGGCGGCGATGCGGCTGCCCGGGGGCAGTGCTTCGCCGGCCCACGTCACCGCCGCGAGTGTTTCGGCATCCATGGAGCGGGAATCGGCCGCCGGCATGTAGCTGCCGGGCAGGCGCGCCCAGTTCGGTCCGCTGCCGAGGACGTAGCCGCCGAGGAAGACCGTCGTGGCCACCGCCGCCCAGAAAACCTGCGCGACGGGCCCTCCCTTGCTCGGATGCGGGCCGAAGTCCTGGGGCAGCCGATCCGGAAGCCGGGCCATGTGCCACCAGTCCAGCCGGCCGATGTAGTTGACCACGACGAAGCTCAACGGCAGGAACAGGAAACTGCTGGAGCGGGTGAAGATCTCGACGCCCTTCGGGACCAGCCGCGCCGCGAACAGCGCCGGCAGCGCCAGGGCCATCCCGAGGACCAGCAACTGCGGGTTCCAGTAGTTCAGATCGTGCAGCTTGCGACGTCGCCAGCGGATGGTGAGCCAGAACAACGCCAGGCCGGTCAAAGCCAGCGCCGCGGCGTAGTTGAGGAGAAGGAGCTTGTCCAGCAGCGGCGTGGACACACCCGAGTTGCTTTTGAAGGCCTGGCGCTTCACACCGGCGGAGAGATCGGCCGTCAGGTCGTGGATCATCGGGCCGAAGTACCCCTGCAGGGTTGACCGCTGGACGACGGCCCACGTCATCGTCGTAGCGATGGCGGCCATGGCGCCGTAGGCCACCTGCATGCGGGCATGGCCGCGTTCGGCCAGCAACCAGATCAGCATGAACGACGCGGTCAGAAAGCTGGTGAGGTGGTGGGTCATCGCGACGCCGAGCAGGCACACGGTGGCCCCGCCGAGGAATGGAAGCGAGTGTTCGGCGTTGCGGGCCCGGCCGATCAGGCTGACGCTGGCCAGCGCCAGCGGAATCGAGAGCGTCTGGTAGGAGAACTGCGAGTTGAACCAGACGAACTGGGGCGACATCGCGTACACGGCGACGGCCAGGCCGCCCCCGCGGGAGCTGCCGGTCAGGAGTTCGACGGCGTCGCACAAGACGAAGACCAGGACCAGCCGCGCCATCAGGATGACGGCGACCGCCGCCACCATGACCGGCAGACCCAGTTGGTGCAGGAAGACGGTGATGACCTCCAGGCCCGGGTAGTGCGGGCTGATCTCCAACACCGGGTTCGATTCGAACAGCCGGTGCGATCCGATGATGTCGGCCAGCGTTCGCATGTGGAGTTGCTCATCGAAGCCGGTGAACAGCAGCGGGTCGGTCGCGCGGATCATCAGGGCCGGAGTCACCGCCAGGCACGCCACGGCCATGTTGCGGGTCCGCCGGGTCAGCTCCGGTCGGGTCAGTGCCACGACCGCGCTGCCGTACACCAGGCCCACACTCGCCACTGAGAGACCGTCGGCGAAACTGCCGTGACTGCCCGACCGGGCCAGGTGTACCGCCCATACCTGCCCCGCCAGCGCACACAGCTGCCAGACGAGCAGGCTCACCCGCCCGAGGTGCCGGCCTGGCGCCGGACCGGCCAGGTCTGCGGACGTGCCGGCACTGTGTGCTGCCGTGCCGCCGGAACTCATCGGGCTTTCCGTGGCAGCGATGCCGGCCAGCGCCTGGTCACACCGCATCTCCGTTTCGTCCCCGTCCCACCCAAGAGGAGCGTAGTCAATCGTCGACGCCACAGCTCCTGTGTTTGCGACCGCTTAGGATGTTGCCGGCGAGGGCACGGCCGTCCGGCCGCTGGACTGCAGCCGCCCGCTGGAAGGTCGTCATGCGAATCCTCATGCTCATCGACTCCTATCCACCGGCGATCGGAGGCGCCCAGCAATACGCGCGCAACCTGAGCATCGCACTGGTCAACCGCGGCCACGACGTTGCTGTGGCGACGCTCGCCAACGCTGGGCAGGAACCCTTCGAGGTGGACGCCGGGGTGCGGGTCTACCGGCTGCGCGGCACCCTGCAACGCTCCGAGGGCAGCTTCCGCGACCCGGGGCGGACGTATGCCCCACCGATCCCGGACCCCGAACTGGTCCGCGCCCTGCGCGACGTGATCCGCCGGGAACGCCCGGACATCGTGCACTCGCACAACTGGATGGTCCGGTCCTTCCTGCCGCTGAAACGCTGGAGCAGGGCCAAACTGGTCGCCACCGTGCACGACTACAGCCTGTCCTGCGCGACCTGGATTCTGATGCGCGACGGCGAACCGTGCAGCGGACCCGGCCCGGTCAAGTGCATCGACTGCGCGAAGAAGAACTACGCCGGCCTGGCCAAGGGCACCGGGGTGGCCGTCGGGAACTGGGCGATGGCGGCTCGCGAACGCCGTCAGGTGGACATGTTCGTCCCCGTCAGCGAGGCGGTCGCGGCGGGCAACCGGCTGCCGACCGGCCCGACCCCGTACCGGATCATCCCCAACTTCATCCCCGACGACGTCGGCGATCTGCACGACGACTCCTGACATGAAAATGAAGGTGACCCCACGCCGGTGAGTGCAGCATCAGGCGACTCGCCGCCACTTCGGTCGAGGCGAGATACGCTGCGCAGTTTGCTTTTTGGGTTCTCAGGCAGTATCTGCAAGTGGTTCGAGGGTGACC
>CAIRCP010000035.1 GCA_903877095.1 uncultured Actinomycetes bacterium
CCGACTGATCGCCCGCGACACCATTGAGGACAAGGTGCTCGCACTCAACGCCCGGAAGGCGAAGTTGTTCGCCAGCGTGATCGATGACGGCAACGCGTTCAGCTCGGCTCTCAGTGCCGAGGACATCCGCGAACTGATCTCCTAAGAGTTGCGCCGTCGGTCAGTGTGGTGATCCCGGCGGGCAGAGTACGCACTGATCGTGGTCTGGTGGCCCTGCTCGGTCCCGCCGAACTCGACGCGTGCTCGGGCGACGTCGCGCAGTTCCGCCGAGCCTTGAGCAGAGCCTGCGTCGAACGCGATCTCGGCGGCATCTGACGGTTCAACGGAGCACCGCCACCAACATCGCGATCGCCAACCCCGCCCGGACCGTCCAGGCGACAGTGCGGATCCAGTTCGTGGCGATCAGCCGATCAAGGAGGCCGGGGTCGAAGTGCGCGTTGAGTCGTTCATGCAGCGGAGCGGAGACGAGCACCGTGGTGGCGATCGCGACTGCCTCGGCACCGGCTCCCGCCCACGGCAACCCACCAGGGCAGGCCGGGGGGGCGGGGCGAAGAGGAAGGCGAGGACGCAGATGCCCTCGACGGCCATCAGCGGACCGACCACTAACGAGATGCGTTGGCGGTGTTCGGTTTCGAAGCGGGGGAACTCCCGCCTTGAAACGAAACGCATGAGGGGGTAGTGCACGAGCTGCACGATCCAGATCACCCCGAACATCCCCACCGAGCCGATCACCTGAGCGACGGCGGCGATCTCGGCGACGCGCGAGTTCACATCTTCACCTCGGTCACTAGCGCGAAATGACCGCTAGCCTTCGCCACCCACGTCGATCACTCGCCCCGGGTGAGCAGTAGCGCGTGTTCGAACGGCAGCTTGGGGAACACCCGGCGCCCAAACCCGTTGACATGCGAGGCCGCCTCTTCCCTGGTTACGACTCGGGGATCGCGGACGGGGACGACGCGGCCGTGCCGACGCAGGCGTCCATTGCCGGCGGCGTTGAGGTTCTTCAGCCAGTCCCGATCCGGTCCGTAGGTCAACAGGATGGCCACCCCGTCATCGGTGGAGAACACGACCAGCGGCGTGCGGTAGACCCGACCCGACTTGCGTCCGACGTGCTCGAGGATTCCCATCGTCGGCGCCCATCCCGCCCAGAGGCGTTGCACGGGATTGGTGACATGTCGGTTGAACCGGGCGAGGCGCTGCGGTAGCTGCATCCTGTCATCTTTGCCGATGCTGACCCGTACCGCCGCAGGCAGAGGCACACGACGGCCATGCGCACCATCTGCACCGGGACCACTGCGACGAGCACCCGCCCCTCTGCGACAACCCGCCCGCTGGTGACGGGAGCTTCTTGCATTTCGAGGAGGTTTCGAGGCGAAAGGGCCTACAGATCCAAGACCAGCGTCAATGCTTCATCTATCCGGTGCATCTCCTCGAGCGTCAAGAATCCGACCGGATCGGTGAGACGGCGCAGATCGACGGTATCGAGCTGATCGCACATGACCAGGGTCTGCTGATCCTCGATGATGACCGGTGGCCGGAAGCTGGTCTGGCGAGCGCGGGTGCTGGTGAAGGCGATGATCCACGTGCTCAGGGCGAGCCAGTCCGGTTGCAGGACCACGGCGAACCGGCGGCCCTGTTGCTCGTGGCCCTTGCCCCGTGCCGGCAGCCGGTAGACCTCACCCCTCATGCAGCGCGGCCCGATCCTGTTGGATTGCCCGGATCTCTTCCAGATCGGCGGGGTCATCCTTGATCGCCCGCGCCTCTGCCGCGGCGACTTGCCGACGTTCATCACGACGCATCGCTGCCAGAGCAGCCACAATGACCTGGTCGGCGGTTTGACGCCGCGCAGCCCCGATCTCCAGAAGCAGGTCACGGGTGCTGGTTTGAACCTTCACAGTCGTGGTGTCAGCCATCCCGGAAGTATACCGGGGGTAGACCGCCGGTGAATGACACACTTCAGCCGGAGCGATAGGGGGTCAGACCGCGACGACATCGATGATCTGCGCGAGGCCGACGAAGTCGTCGGCATTGCGGGTGTAGAGCGGCAGGCCGGCGGCCAAAGCCGTCGCCGCTATGAGGAGATCGGCCATCCGGCGCCGGGGCTGGCGACCAGCGGTCAGGACTGCGGCGTAGATCCGACCGAACGCGCGAGCGCAGTCACTGTCGAACGGCACCGGGTCAATCCAGGACTCAAGCTGCTGCAGGCGGTCTTGGCGTCGTGCGCGCTCGGCGGCATCGTCGGTGGCGTGTGGGCCGGCCGACAGTTCGGCCATCGTGACCGCGCTGACGGATGCCTCTCCGGGCAAATCATCCGGTTCAATCACGTCAAGATCGATGACCACCGAGGTGTCGAGCAGTCCGCATGTGGTCTCAGCCACGCGGAGCGACACCTTGATCGACGTGCCGGTCGAGGTCCGCCCGCAACTGCTGATAGTCAACGCGCGGAGCGCCGCGGAACGCGGCAGCCAGCGCCGGGCCGTTCACGACGCGGCGTCGCCGTAATGGCACCAATTCTCCGACGGGGACACCGTTGCGCGTCACGACAAAGGCTTCACCCTCGTCGAGTCGACGCATGATGTCGCCGCTGTTGTTGCGCAGCTCGCGCTGAGTGATTTCGCTGCTCACGCCACCGAACGTAGCACGTGTGCGACAGCTGTGAAATTCTAAATTTGGCAAGCCTGTGGAGTAACTGCATCAATGCTGGTTTCTACGACCGAACCTGGGAGCCCGATTGACGTGACATCGAAGAAATGAGGTGCATGAAGCCACAAGAGTGCTGCCTTGGAGCGACAACTGATGCGGCACAAGGTGTTCGCCGACTAGGTTCCGGCTGCTGTCGCTCGGAGGCGGGCGATGATTTCTATTGACAAGGGTGTCGGCCAGCTTGTGGCGGTTGATGATCGATTCCACATGGGCCATGGGCCAGACGTCGTCATCGAGGTCATCGAGCAGACGACTACGCAGGGCCGCAGCTGCTGCTGTGGAGACGGCTGGATCTTGCGATACGTCGGAAGTCAAATCATCACCAGGTACAGCTCCGACTGTACGACGTCGGTTGCGGCCAGGCACTACGCAACGGTCTCGCCGTCAGACCGCTTCCGCATCAAGCACCCGCCGCAAACCAGCCGCCGCCCGGTCACCGATCCACCCGAACACCAGCCGCAGGCCCAGGTCACCAAGACCCAGCACACCATTCAAACGCAGATCCGCGTCATAGGTGACGATCGATCCGGCGCCGTCCGGCTCGACGATGATCCGGTCGATGGACGTGAACACCAGGCTGCGGGCCACCACAAGGAGGTTTCGCGGGGCGTCGTATTCCTCGGTCACGTATCGCAGTGTCAGGTCGCGGCCAACGCCGGCGACGGTGACGTCGAAGACGTTGCCCGGGCCGCCGCCCGAGCCCTTCACCTGCTTGACGGCCTTCACGCCGGGATCCCACTCGGCGAAGTTGCGCAGGTCCGCCATGTAGGCGAACGCCTCCTGCGGAGTCTTCGCGGTCCTCATGGTTGTCACATAGCGCGCCATCACCACCCCTTTCGATGACGATCATCGAGTTCGACCGAGTACCCGGTCACCCGGAACGATAATGGTCGACATGACGACCGGCCCGAAGCGCGTCCTCGCCGTCGCCGTGGCCGCCCTCGCTGTGGCCGGCTGCGCGACGTCCACCGAGGGCGCTAAGGCGGGGGAGTCGACGGCACCCGGACCCCGTGCGACGGCAACCACCGAATCCCCGCAGCAGCAAGCTCAGGCACTCGCCGAGGATGCGCAGAAGGTCATGCTGGACCCCGCACTGCCGCCGAAAGAGAAGTATCCGAAGGCCCTCGCGATGTTCCGGAACGCCCTGAAGATCGACCCCGACAACGCGCTGGCCAAAGACGGCGTCAAGCTCATCGAGGACGTGTACCGGAGCATGGGCCGTCCCATCCCGCAAACCACGTAGCTCGTTGCAAGAACAGATGGGAAATGCCATGCGGGTCCTCGGCGTACTGATGGTGCTCTTCGGTGTGTTGTTCACACTCCAGGGGGTCGGCAAGGTCCAGGGCAGCTTCATGAGCAACACCACCACGTGGACGGTGCTGGGGCCGATCATCGCGCTGATCGGACTCGCGCTGGTGATCGTGGGTCAGCGCCGTCGCTGAGGAGGCAGACGTGAATCCGGCCGACGACCGCTACCGCGACTTCCCCGACGGCTTCTTCACCCGGTTCGACGACGACGACGATCGTCGCTTCTATGGTGTACCGCGGCTGGTGCAGCACATCGACGACGGTGCCATCGCCGCCGTGCGCGACCTCTACGACGAACTCGGCCTGTACGGCGAGGTGCTCGACCTGTGCAGCTCCTGGGTGTCGCACCTGGCCCGGACTCCGCAACGGCTGGTCGTGTTGGGCATGAATTCCCTTGAGCTCGAACGGAATCCGCAGGCGAAGGAATGGGTCGTCCACGACCTCAACTGCGATCCCGTGCTGCCGTTCGGTGACGCCTCCTTCGACGGGGCGATGTGCACGGTGTCGGTCGACTACCTGGTGCGGCCCTTCGAGGTGTTCGACGAGGTGTCCCGGGTGCTGCGGCCCGGCGCGGCGTTCGTGTGCACGTTCTCCAACCGGTGCTTCCCGACCAAGGCGATCCGAGGTTGGCTCGCCACCGACGACGAGTTCCACATGCGGCTGGTGGCCGAGTACTTCCTCCGCTCCCGCGGCTGGGACCCGCCCCGCATCGAGCAGCGCCCGACGCCGGGTGACCCGCTCTACGCGGTGTGGGCCCACCGCTCCACACCCTGACGACCCGCCGTCAACACCGACCGGCGCCCATCTCGCGTTGCCGCATCGGCATACCGTCGATCACGGCATAGATCGCCTGCAGATCCGGGACGCCGTTCACCCGCGATTTCTCGCCGCCGTCTTTCCCGATCAACACCACGCTGAAGCTGTTCGCACCAATCCCAAACTGAGCCCTCAACCGTCGCGCCTGGTCGGCGTTGACAGCCTGGCCACCGAGCGTGCTGGCGCCGTCAGCGACGATCACGCCGAGCACCATGTCGCGATCCGTGAAGTCACACCGGCTGGCCTCTATGCGGCCCATCGTCTCACCGAGCCGGGGATCGCTGTCCGTGGGCGCGAACACCAGGAGCGGACGGCTCACCCAGAGGTAGTCACTCAGTTCGGCGGCCGCGGCCCGCGCCGGCATGAGCGCAGCGCCGGCCGCCAGCACGATCAATGCCACGGCGACTCGGAAGCATTGCCGGAAGGTGTGATTCGGGACCATAGTGACGCCTGACTCTTGCGTGATCACCCAAAGGCAGTATGGCTTTGCCGGTTAGGTTCGGGCCCTAGGACCACTCCGCAAGCACACGCATCTTGCCGGCCTTCACCGCCGCGTCCCGCCGCAGTTTCTTAAGCTGAGGGGCGAATGCGTTGCGTTCGTTGTCCTGAATGTTCAGCGGCAGATCTAGCGCGCTGAGCAGCTTGGCTTCGAGGTACCACGGCTCGGGATGCAGGACCCAGGACACCGACGCATTCTCGGCCATCCACTGGGTCAGGACGGCTTCGCCGCCGGCGAAGGTCTGTCGCTTGCCCGAACCGATCCGGCGCAGGGCAAACCCAAGTTGATCACCGAGCAGGACCCCCAGCGACTTGCGGAGCGTGGAGCCGTCCGCGCTCGCATTGCCTGCGCCGAAGTGATAACGGATGCGCTTACGCAGATCCTGGGGGACCTGCGGCTTGCCGTCCGCCCGCGGCGGGCCGGGGCTGACTCCAACATAGAGCAGTGTCAACCCGTCCCGCTGTTCGCAGCCGGAGACGTCGATCTCTCCAGGGATGTCGCGAAACCACCAGCCGTGGGCCCCCGCTTCGGCGGGCACCGGAGACGGCTCGGCGAAGATCTCATCACGCGTATATCGCTGAGCTGCAGTAAAACTTGCGACGGCGGTTGCGCTCCGCTTCACAGACATTGACTCCGCCATGCAGCCCAGCGTAATCGCTGCCGGATGCAGCCGAGAGTTGTCGCATCCCATCGTTGCAGTGGTGACGCACTCGTTCGCAGGGCGCATAGCGAAAGTGCCCACCTTCGAGTGGCAACGTCGTTCTCGAACCGGTGCTTCCCCGACCACGGCGATCCGGGGTTGGCTCGCCACTGATGACGGGTTCCACGCGCAGTTGGTGGCCGAGTACTTCCGCCGCTCAGCCGGCTGGGACCAGCCCTGCGTCGACCAGCGACCGACCCCGTGGCCGGGTGACCCGCTCTTCGCCGTGTGGGCCCACTGCTCTCGACGGCCGTGAGGGGGTGGCACCCGGTGCTGTCGCTCGGAGGCGGGCGATGAACTCTGTTCTCCTCCGCAGGGGCTGGTGGGGCGGATGTGACCTGGGGCGCGGGAGCGGCAGTGGCGGTGGGTGTTTCGCGTGAGGGGCGGCAACGGAAAGTCAGCGGGCGCTCTCGGCCAGGCCGATGCAGGCGCCGAGGTGCTGCGGTGTGCAGGGGATGCCGTCCACGCTGGGCAACTCGTCGGGGCCGCCGCCGAACACCGCACCCGTTTCCGGCGGCGCGGGCGGTACGGCCTCGCTGCCGCTCCCGCTGCTGACGCACACGCCGGAGAAGTCGCTGGGCACAGTCCCGTAGGGACATGCCGCCGCCGGCGCGGCCACCACGCACGCCCCAGCGCCGATCAACAGCGCGCACGTTCCGGTTCCCAGCAGGATGTTCACGCCACTCAAACTACCGGGCGCGAATCAAAGCACGAGAGACTCGATCACCGCCTGCGCGGCAAGCATTTCGAAACCCGACCCATCCGCATCCGCCGCGGCTCCGAACAGATCGTGACAGCCGGACAACGGGACGGCACCTGACGAGAAACCAGCCGTGACGGCTTGGGGGAAGGCTCCACACATGGATTCACTGATCAAATGGCTCGGACCGGCAGCGGTCGTCGGGGGTCTGGGCGCCGCGATGTTGTGCGGCGCGGGGCTGGCCGGCGCCGACAGCGGGGAGAACGCCGGTCCGGGGGCGCGGGGTCCGCAGGCCAGTGCCTCGGCATCCGGTGACGCGAAGACCGATGCCGGCCAGCCCACCCGGAAGACGCGGTCCGGGCCGTCTGGCGGGGCATCGGCGCGCCTCGCGGCGGCGCAGGCCCCCGCTTCTCGCGCTGAGGCGTTCCTGGCCTCGCCCGACGCGCTGGCTACGCTGAGCGGCCGCGTCGCGGCGGCGTCGGTGAAGGTGAAGATCAACGACAACACGCCGCCGGCCGCCCCGGCGCCGGCGCCGCGAGTGCCCGCTGCCGCGGCAGTGTCGGCCGCACCGGCCGCCGCGATTCCCGCCGCGCCGCCTGCCGTCGCGGCTGCGGTCCCGGCGAGCACACCGGCCCCGGCGGCCGCCGCCGCAGCGGCGGCAAAGGTCGTGGTGGCCTCGAGCGTTCCGGTCGATCCGGCGCAGTTCGCGGGGAAGTACTACGAGCAGGGCAGCGTCAAACAGTTCTTCTCCATCGGTTTGGTGAACACCAAGGCGGTCTACACCGCGAAACCCGATGGCACGCTTGGCGTTAAGAACTCGGGCAACTACTTCTTCAAGTGGGGGCCGAAGTCGACGATCACCGGGTCGGCGGTGCCGGTCAACGCCACCAACACCGCACTCAACGTCGGCTTCGGTGGCACCCCGTCGGCCAACCCGCCGGGCAATTACCTGATCCTCGACCGCGCCCCGGACTACAGCTGGGCGATCGTCAGCGACCCCAGCGGAAGCAGCGGTTACATCCTGACCCGCAGCAAGACCATCGACCCGCAGACCTACCAGCAGCTGCTCGCCAAGGCTCGGGAATTGGGGGTGACGGGGCGCATCACCCCGACGCGTCAGTTCTCCTGATGACTGCTGAGGCGTAGTCGGTACCCGCCTCTACCCTGTGCCCATGCTCGTTCTCGACGACACCGTCGTCTACAGCGCTTCTGATCTCGCGGCCGCCGCCGGCTGCGAGTACTCGCTGCTGCGCGCCTTCGACGCACAGCTGGGCCGCGCGCCGAAGGTCGCCGTCGATGACCCGCTGCTGGCCCGCACCGCGCGTCTGGGCGACGAGCACGAGCAGCGTCATCTCGATGAACTGCGCGCCCAACTGAGCGACAACGCCACGATTATCGGGCGCCCGGCCTACACCCACGAGGCCCTGACCGCCGCCGCTGAGGCGACGCGGGCAGCGGTGCGGCGCCGCGCCCCGCTGATCGCGCAGGCCGCGATGTTCGACGGCCGATTCCTGGGCTTCGCTGATTTCCTTGTGCTGCAGGGCGACTCCTACCGGCTGCGCGACACCAAACTCGCCCGCTCGGCGAAGGTGAGCCCGCTGCTGCAACTGGCCGCCTATGCCGACGCGCTGCGCCGCGACGGCGTGCCGATCCACGACGGGGTCGAGTTGGCACTGGGCAACGGCGCGCTGGTGTCCTACCCGGTCGGTGAACTCCTGCCGGTGTATCGCTCACGCCGCCGGGATCTGCAGGAGCTGCTGGACCGCCACCACACCGCCGGCGAGCCGGTCGGGTGGGGCGACGAGTCGGTGCGGGCCTGCCTGCGCTGCCCGCACTGCCAGGCGCAGATCGAGGCCACCAACGATGTCCTGCTGGTCGCCGGTGTGCGAAACACTCAGCGCACCAGGCTGATCGGCGCAGGCGTCACCACCGTCACCGAGCTGGCCGAGCACCGGGGGACGATCCCGGGACTGTCGGCCGCCACGGCGGAAACCCTGGGTGCCCAAGCCCGCTTGCAGACGACAGCCGCCACCGGCGGTGTGCCGCCCTATGAGGTCGTCCGGCCCGAGGCGCTGTCCGGACTTCCGCCGGCCAGCCCGGGGGATGTGTTCTTCGATTTCGAAGGCGACCCGCTGTGGACGGCCGACGGCCGCAAGTGGGGCCTGGAATACCTGTTCGGGGTGCTCGGCGCCGACGGCACGTTCACCCCGATCTGGGCCCACGACCGCATCGCCGAGCGCGCAGCCCTGCGCAGCTTCCTCGACCTGGTCCGCGAGCGGCGCGAGCAGTATCCCGACATGCACGTCTATCACTACGCCAACTACGAGCGGGCGGCGCTGCTGAAACTGGCCGGCGATTACGGTGTCGGCCAGGAGGAGGTCGACGACCTGCTGCGGGAGAACGTCCTGGTCGATCTCTACCCCATGGTGCGCAACGGGATTCGCGCCGGGGTGAGCAGCTACAGCCTCAAATATCTCGAACCGCTCTACATGGGCGACGAACTGCGGACCGGCGACGTCACCACCGCCTCGGACTCGATCGTCATGTACGACAGGTATTGCGAACTTCTCGGCGAGGGAAACGCCGCTGCCGCCGCCGAAGTGCTGGCCGACATCGAGGACTACAACCGCTACGACTGCCGGTCCACCCGCAAGCTCCGCAACTGGCTGCTGGAACGCGCGGCCGATCACGGCGTCGGCTACCGCGAACCGCCGCCGCCGAAGGAGAAGGCCCAGGACCCTATCGACGAGGACGAGACCGCCGGCGCGCTCTTGGGTTTCGCCGGTGATGAGCTCGCGCAGCGCACGCCCGTGCAGCAGGCCTTCGCGATGATCGCCGCCGCCCGCGGCTATCACAAGCGCGAAGACAAGCCGTACTGGTGGAGCCACTACCAGCGGATGGACTACCCCGTTGACGAATGGGCCGACACCTCAGGGGTTTTCATCGTCGAGCACGCCGAGGTGGAGGAGGACTGGCGTGGCCCGCAGGGCCGGGAGCGCAAGCCGCGACGCCGGCTGCGGCTGCGCGGGGCCCTGGAGTCGGGCACCCTCGGCGTCGGCGAGATGACCGCCATCTATGCCGAACCCGCGCCCGCGTCACTGGCCCACCACCCCAACGGCCGGGCGTGCAACAGCGTCGACATCGACGAGGTCGACGACCCCATCGAGCCGACCGAGGTGGTCGTCACCGAAAAAGCCGTGGGGGAGGACGACGCGACCCACGACGCGCTGCCGTTCGCGCTGACTCCGGCGCAGCCGATCTCGACGGGTGTGCTCAAGACCGCGCTCAACGCCGTCGCCGGCGAGGTCCGGGCGGGGCTGCCGCAGTTGCCCCGGGCCGGCCACATCGACATCCTCACCCGGCGGCCGCCCCGCCTGCGCTCCGGTGGGCCGCTGCCGCGGACCGGCGACGACCGCTCCGACATCACCGCCGCCGTCCTCGATCTCGATCGGTCCTATCTGGCTGTTCACGGCCCGCCCGGGTGCGGCAAGACCCACAACGCGGCCGGGGTGATCGCCGAGCTGGTCAACAGCTATGGCTGGCGGGTCGGCGTTGTCGCGCAGTCGCACAGCGTGGTGGAGAATGTGTTGGACAAAGTCGCTGAGGCAGGGGTGGATCCGCAGCGGGTCGGCAAGAAGGTCAAGAAGAAGTCGCGGACCCGGGCGTGGCAGCCGCTCAAGGAGAGGCAGTATCCCGACTTCATCGCCTCCGACGGCGGTTGCGTGATCGGCGGCACTTCCTGGGATTTCGCCAAACCGGACCGGGTTCCGCCGGGAAGCCTCGATCTGCTGGTCATTGAAGAGGCCGGCCAGTTCTGCCTGGCCAATACCGTCGCCGTCGCGCCGGCCGCCCGCAATCTGCTGCTGCTGGGCGATCCCCAGCAGCTGCCGCAGGTGAGCCAGGGAACGCACTACGAGCCCGTCGACCAGTCGGCGCTGGGCTGGCTGGTCGACGGCGCCCCGACCCTGGACCCATCCCTCGGCTACTTCCTGGCGCGCTCCTGGCGGATGCACCCGGCCGTCTGCGATCCGGTCTCGCGGTATTCCTATGGCGCCAAGCTTCTTTCGGTGCCCGCGGCGCGGGATCGCCGCGTGGCCGGCCTGGAGCCGGGGGTGCGGGAGATCCTCGTCGAGCACGACGGCAACTCCACCGACAGCGCCGAGGAGGCCGAGCGCATCGTCGCCGAGATCGGCGATCTGATTGGGGCGCCGTGGACCGACGAGGACGGGACCAGGCCCCTCGGCCAGGCCGACGTGCTGGTCGTGGCCGCCTACAACGCGCAGGTTCTGATGATCCGCCGCCATCTCAGGAAGGCCGGACTGGGGCAGGTGATGGTCGGCACCGTCGACAAGTTCCAGGGCCGGGAGGCGCCGGTGGTGTTCTTCTCCCTCGCCGCATCCTCAGCCGACGACGTCCCGCGGGGAATCTCGTTCCTGCTCAACCGCAATCGCGTCAACGTCGCGGTCAGCCGCGCGAAGTACGCCGCCTACATCGTCCGTTCGCCGCGGCTGGCCGATTATCTGCCGGGCAGTCCGGCCGGGCTGGTCGAACTGGGGGCGTTCCTCGCGTTGACGGAGTTAACGGTCTGATGCCCAGCGCTGTGCGCTGATTCGGGGACCAATGGCCCTTGCGGGAGAAGCGCAGGGGAGCACAGAGTCGACTGATCCTCCACGATGCTGGGGGAGCCCGGTCAGTGTGTGGTTGGGAGTTCGCAATGCAAGCTTTGGGTGAGCGAGCGGTCGTTCTGGGGGCGAGCATGGGTGGGCTCCTTGCCGCGAGGGTGCTGTCTGATTTCTTCGCGACCGTCACGGTGATCGATCGCGATGAGTTGCCCGACGACCCCGTCAACAGGCGGGGGGTACCGCAGGGCCGGCATGTTCATGCTCTGCTGGCGCGCGGTGCCCGCATCTTGGATGAGTTTTTTCCGGGAATTCTCGATGAGCTGGTTGCCGCCGGCTCACCCGTCTGGGATGACGGAGACCTTTCCAAGCTGTACCTGTCCTACAGCGCCCACCGGTTGCTGCCAACTGGACGGATAGCCGGCGATCGCAAGGCATTGGCGTTGTCCCTCGCTGAGCCAGTTCCTGTCAAGGTTTCGCCGGCGTGCGACCACGGCCGCCGCATCCAGCACGACATCGCGTGGTTCGAACGTTCCGTCGATGGCGGCAGATGCGCGATCCGCGTTGTACGCCAACGCCATTGCCGCACCGCCGACGATAAAGATCGTCGCGGCCTTACCGATGCGCTGTAGTTCGGCCTCCAGGTCGCCAAGCAGTTCACGCATCTCGTCGGCGGTGAATTCCCTCTTGGACAAGCCTTCAGACCCCTTCGAGATTGCCGGCTGGGATGTGGTCCGAGACGGTCACCAACCACCCGGCCAGTCAGCGCCTGGCCATCGAGCGCGGTGGGGTTGAGGTGGGACTGCTCATCGCCTCCTGCCCCCAGAACATCGCGATGGTCGGCATGCCCCATCAGGATGAGCTTCGGCACTCCTTCCTGGCTGTGTTCACCCCGACCGGCCCGCTCCCCGCGGCCACCATCACCGTGCCTGATTACGCGGCCGACCACGTGGCCACCCTGGCCGGCCGGCTCGGCATCCAGCGGGAGATCGGCACCGAGTCGGTGCAGCCCGCGACGGCCCGCTCGCGCCTGCACAGCTCAGCCTCCGCGCTGGCCGGTTCCGTGGAGATCCGGGTGCAGGTCATCGGCCGGGACATCGCCCAGCAGGTGACCGACGCGCTCAACGAGTACCTGGCCATGGCTCCGGCCGCTGTGCACCTGCACCTGCCCGCCACCGACCCGGCCGCGGCCTGGGCCGCCGCGGAACTCCAGCGCATCGGTTTCGCCTGGTGCGCGTGGACACCGGCGTTCCTGCCCGCCGGGGACTCGATCCGCCTCCAGCGGGTCAGTGACCACCCGGTCAACCGCGAGACCATCGTGTGCGCGCGGGCCGAGGGTGAGCAGGTCCGCGATTTCGTGGTCGCGCAGTGGACGCGGGTGCACCAGGGCCGCACCGATCAGGCAACCGGGTAGATCGACACCTACGCTCTCCTCATGGCATGCCGGTCGTCGGAGTCGTGATGAATCCTCAGCCTGCGCCTGCAGACCGTCTCGCCGACATCGTGATCATCACCGGCCTGAACAAGGAACTCGAGTGGTTCAGCAAGACCATCGGAGTCCAGTTCGAACGAACGGCCCGACAGGGCACCTCTTATCTGCGCGGCATCCATCGTTTCGGCGATCGTGAGATTTCCATCGTGGCCGTCCGCCAACTCGACAAGGGGTTGACCTCGGCGGCGGTCACGGCAACCAAAGCCATCTGCCTGTGGCAGCCATCGGTGGTCGTGATGACCGGAATCTGCGCCGGGGTGGAGCAATCCGTCGCCCTCGGTGACTTGGTGGTAGCCGTGCAGTGTTTCGAGCACGCCAGCGGGCAACTGGTGGACGGAGAAATCGTCCCCCTGCAGAACAGAATCTCCCTGGAACCGTGGTTTGTGGACTACCTGATGTCGATCAGCGATTCCCAGGCGTGCGCGACGACCATCCAGAGCGGCTACCCCGGCCCACTGCCCGAGGACTTCGCCATGCGAATCCGCTACGGCCCCATGGCGTGTGGGCCCCTCGTGGTCAAGGATCCCAAGTACGTGGCGAAGTTGCGTTCCCACGAACACTCTCTTCTCGCCCTGGACATGGAGTCCTACGGCGTTGCCTTGGCCGCATCGATGTGCAGCACGCCGGCACGAACGGTCCATGCGGTGATCGTCAAGGGCGTCGTCGACTACGCCGACGGCGCCAAGAACGACGACTGGCACGATTACGCGGCCTACGCCAGTGCGGCATTCGCCCGATACGTCCTGGAGATCACCTACGATCGGCCGTTGGCCTTCGCTCAGATCACCCGCGAGCGAGCCGACGGCCAACCCTGACGCTCGGTCTTGTCCTTGGCAATCCAGTCGTTGGCCATCCTGAGCAGGGCAGCTTCGGGGGCCACCTACCCGGACCGGCTGCCATTTAGAAGAGGTTTTCCTCCTGGTCCATGAGGAGAGTGACGTCGGAAGTCGCGTAAGTCACGCAGGACAGGGCGTACCCGTCGGCTATCTGCGCGTCGTCAAGGAAGCTCTGGTCCGACTGATCTATCGAGCCGGAGAGGACCTTCATGACGCACGAACTACACGCTCCGGCCCGGCAACTATAGGGCGTGTCGACACCAACCGTTTCGGCAGTGTCTAGGACATAGTCACTATCCGAAGCCCTGAACTCTCTGATCTGCCCGTCCGGAAACTTCATGGTGACGACAAAGCGACCGTTGCCGGGCAGGTCCGCATTAGCCGCGGCGGCTGCGCCAGCGACCAGGGCATCATCGAAGCCCGCGGGGACAACATCCGTGCCGGCTGGACCGCTATCGGTGGTTGAACCCGCCAGGGGTGGCGGCGGTCCCGCGTAATCGGAGCCCTGCGTTCCCGCGGTTCCGTCGGTGCCGGCGCTGCCCGCGGCGCCGGTCGCTCCGGGCTGCCCGCCGGTGCCGGTGGCACCGGCCGGGCCGCCGTCACCGCCTCGTCCGGCGATGCCGGCGTTGCCGCCGTCGCCGCCGTCGCCGCCGATGGGCTGACTGGCATCCCCGTCCGCGCCGTTACCGCCGTTGCCGCCGTTACCGGCGTTGCCGCCGCTTCCGCCGTCACCACCGTCACCGGAGGCGCCGTCGGTGCCGATACCCAGCGCGGCACCAGCCGCGCCGCCGTCACCACCGGCCCCGCCGGTGGCCCCACTGCCGCCGTTGCGGCCATTGCGGCCGTTAGCGCCGGGGTCCACACCGTCGGCGCCATTGGCACCATTACCGCCGCTGCCAGAGTCACCACCGCGGCCACCGGCACCACCATCACCGCCGTTACCCACCGTGTTTATGCCAAACCCGAGACCGCCAGTGCCGCCGGCGCCGCCGTTACCACCCGTTCCACCAGCGGTGCCGTCGGTGCCCGCCGCACCCGGGTTCACCCCATCAACACCATCGGCGCCCGGC
>CAIRCP010000036.1 GCA_903877095.1 uncultured Actinomycetes bacterium
AGAGATTCCCTAACGGGTTGTCAAGGGTTTTCGGTGCCGGATTTGGTTGTTTTCGGGGGCAGCGTCCAGCGCCTCCCGTGCCGATGTGTGTTGTCGGCAGGGAGCGTACTCAGGACTATGGTCGAGCGCCCGGTCTGCAGCCGGTGACGTCGGTCCACTGACAACTGACGAAGCGTCGAGGTCGGGATGCTGGGTGTTCCCGTGCTGCGATCAGCGTGTCAGTGGGCGGTGTGATCGATGTTGTCAGCGGGCCATTTTCGACTTCCTGACGGTGTCGGTGTGAGCGCGGGCCTTGGCGCGGGTAGCGGCGTCGACGCGGTAGTGGGTGTCGATGAGTTCCTTGGCGCCGCGGGCGGTCACCGGGTGGCCGTCGACGTCACGCAGTTGGTAGGGGCGGCCGGTGGTGATCGTCACCCAGGTGCGTTCGGCGAGCTTTCGGGCCACGGCGATGGTGGCCTGGGTGTGGCAGTGCCCGTGGGTGGTCATCAGCCGGTGGTAGAACGCGGCCAGCTGCGGATCGATGCGGCGGGCGGCCCCGGCGGCGTGGAACAACGCCAACCGCAGCGGCGCCGGCCCTTCCTTGGTGATCGCCCGGCGGGGTTGGGTCATCGTCCCCGAAGACCAGGTCGAGGGTGTGATTCCGGCGTAGGACGCGGCTTTCTTCGCGGTGGAGAAACTCGACCCGTCACCGAGGAACGCCCGCACCGTCGGGGCGGTGACCGGCCCCATCCCGGGCACGGAGAGCAGCAGCTCGTCGTCGCCGTAGAGATGTTCCCACCAGCGGGTGGCGTGGGCGGTGAATCGTGCCACGCGGGCCTGATCGTCGGACAGGTCGGTGAGGTGCTCGGTGACGTCGACCGCCAGAGCGTCGAGGTCGAGGTGGCCGTCCCAGAATGCCGCCCACCCTGCTGCCGCGGTCCTGATGGCCTCGGCCCGGGCCGGGGTATCGGCCACGCCGCGGGTGTGCGCGGCGATCACCGCGGTCAGCGTGGCACGCCGCGCGCCGGCCAACGACCGGATGTCGGGCCAGCGCCCCAGCACCGCTGTCGCGGTCGCCAACGACCCGGCGAACGCGATCCACACATCGGGAAACGCCCACCGGGCCAACGACATCAATCGGCGCCACGATCGGTTCGCGTCGATCACCGCGGCGGCACGGCGGATCACCGAACGACGCAACGCCAGCTGGGCGGGCTCGGGCAGCGCCAGCGGTGCCAGGTCGAAAACCTGGCCGGCGCGGGTCAGGACATCGGCGTCGATCACATCGGACTTGCTCTTGCCGACGATCGCACCGCGCAACCGGGCCGAATGCCGGGCACCAACCATGTGCATGGTGCCACCGGCCTTCTCGACCGCGATCGTGAGCGCAAGCCAGGTCATCGACGTCGGTTCCACGACAGCATCGATGTTGTCGTAGCCGACCAACCTGTCGGTCAGGGTGCGCAGCCCGGCCAGCGTGGGCTCCACGCTGAATCGCTTCGTCGTCTCACCGCCGTCGCTGCGAACCGCGACATGGTGGCGGGCGGTGATCGCCGCGTCGATACCCACCAGGGTCCGACCGCTCTGTCGTGGACCCTCAATAGACGGCCGGTTATCGTTGTTATGCACGGAGGTTCTCCCTTCATCGTCAATCCTGTTGTGTTGATGAAGAGTTCACGTATTACAGGGCCACCCAGCCGACCGTTGTGCGCGAACTCCAGGTAGGAGAGAACCTTCGTGCACCCAGTACAGCCCGGCCCGGTCTCCCACACTGTCCCCGACCACAACGCGGCGGGAAGTCGACGTGCGGCTCCCGTGCTTGTAGATGATTCGGCGCCTTTCCAAGCCACGTCGATGCTGTGCACCTTCGCGAACCTGGCCACCAATTCCCTAAACCGGGTCTGCTCGGGAGACGAACCGAAGGAGACGATCTCTTTCACGAGCCCGAACGCTCAGCCGAAAAGCGTCGAGTCCTCCGGCTCCTCCCGAGGCCACCGTACGTGACCACCACCCTCGCGAAAGGGGGCACTACAAGAGATACAAGCCG
>CAIRCP010000037.1 GCA_903877095.1 uncultured Actinomycetes bacterium
CCTGCCACCACGCTTACCCGCATCGGAGGGCATTACCGATTCGACAGCCGCCCAGAACTCATCAGAAATCACACCCATACGTGTCACCGCGAAATCGTCGCTGTTCAACACCTTTCAATTCGGGAGACACGCCCTAGACGCTGGTGCGGGCCCGGGTCCGGGCGTTGCGGCGCTTGAGGGCGCGGCGCTCGTCCTCGCTCATGCCGCCCCACACACCGGCATCCTGGCCGGAGTCCAGTGCCCAGGTCAGGCACTCGGTGACCACCGGGCAGCGATTGCAGACCAGCTTCGCATCGGCGATCTGTGCCAAGGCCGGGCCGCTGTTCCCCACGGGGAAGAACAGTTCCGGATCTTCGTCCCGACAGACCGCCTTATGACGCCAATCCATTTCCGCTACTCCTTAATTGACTGCGTGCGCGCACCAAAGACCAGGGGTTATCACCCTGCCAGCCGCTGGCTCAAATCTGTGCACACACGGAATGTTGTCGCACTGTTACCAATATGGTTTCACAGGCCGCGCAGAAGTCAATAGAAGTTCACCGCAGCGTGGGCAATGTCACTCGGGAGCCGGTTGAGGAACGGTCGGGCCGGTGTACTAGCCTCGCGGTAACTGTACTCAAAAATGCTGTTCGGCCAAAATCGTCCCTGGTCCGCGGGCTGGCCATCATCAGCCGGGCGGGGGTGCCACCACCGGCAGGGCGTCTGGCGTCGACGTGAACGTCATATCGGAACGCATCCCAAGAAAATCCCCGTCCACCTGGCAGGCGATCGGTTCGGTGGCGGTGATCCGCACCCAGGGCAGATCGTCGTCGCGGATCAGGTGCTTTGCCGAGATCTTGGGGTTCTTCGACCACATCTGCCGCACCACCCGCAGGTTGGCCAGGACATTCATGCTGGTGATGGCGAACAGGCCCAGGCCGCCCTCGAACGTCGTATCCGGGTTGGTGAAGATCGGGCGGGCGTTCGCATAGGTCCAGGGACTGGCGTTGGAGACGAAGGCGAAGTGCACGCCGCCGACCGGTTCCCGGCCGGGCAGGTGCAGCGTCAACAGCGGCTCGCGGCGGACGTTGGCGAGCATCTCGCGCACCCCGATTCGGATGTAGCGCGCCGCGGTGACCTTGCGGCCTTTGGCGCGCTGCGCCTCGACGGCGGCGACCACGTCGGCGTCGACACCCATCCCGGCGGTGAACACCGCCCAACGTTCCCCGCAGTCCATCAGGCCGATGCGCCGCCACGGCACACCCTGCCGGCGCTCGCCGAGTAGGTCGATCAGTTGGTTGGTGGCCTCGATGGGATCGGGGCTGATCCCGAGCGCCCGGGCGAAGACGTTGGCGGCCCCGCCCGGCACCACGGCGACCGCCGGCAGGGTCGCCGGGTCCGGACGACTGCTCCCGGGTGCGCCCAGCAATCCGTTGACCACTTCGTTCACGGTGCCGTCGCCGCCGTGCACGATGATCACGTCGAACCCGTCACGCTTGGCGGCCTCGGCGATCTCGACGGCGTGGCCGCCGAATTCGGTGTGGGTGACGACGAGTTCCACGCGGCTTTCCAGCGCATGGGCCAGCAGGTCGCGCCCGGCCGGGGTCGTCGAGGTGGCGTTGGGATTCACGATCAGCACGGCCCGCACGACCGATGAGCCTAATGCGGTGAGCAACGTAGAATCGACCGCACTCAAGGACAACTCGAGGTGGACGTGTGACCGGAATTCGCAGATTCATCACGGCGGCAGCCGTCATGGCCGCGTGCCTGCAGTTCAGCCCGGCTCCGGTGGCCGGCGCCGACCCCAATCCCGCCCCGCTGGTCCTCAGCGTCGAGGAGGTCGGCGCCATCTCCGGTAACACCGGCCTGGTGCCTGACCCGGCGCGCGACATGCACCAGCCCGGCGGCAACCACCAGTACGACGCGCAATACCCGGCCGAATGCCACGCCATCTTCGACCAGGACGTCGCCTTCGCCAACACCGGTCCGTTCCGGTCGGTGACCTACACCGGTGCGGCGAACCGGGCCGTCACCCAGGCCGTCGGCATCTACCCGAGCGGCATCGACGCCAAGTCCGCCCTGCGCACGCTCGCGACCGACCTGTTGGCGTGCTCGAACGACAACGTCGCGAACATGTCGTTCAGCCTCCAGGTGCTCGACCCGACGACGGTGGCGGTGTGCTTCAGCCAGTGCTCCACCCTGTACCGGGTGTCGGGGCCGGCGTTGATCGGTGTGACCGCCGAACGGTTCGGGGATTCCGACCGGATCGCCACCGCCGTCATGCAGCAGGTCGCCGCGCGGGCGAAAGCCGCATGACGGCAGGTGGCGAAAGCCGCGGGGCGGCCGGGGGCGAAAGCCGCGGGGCGGCAGGGGGCGAAAGCCGCATGGCCGCAGCGTCGCCGCCGTCCGTACGCCGGGCGGCGGCACTCGTCGGGCTGCAGGGTGCCGCGGGCGCCGTCGCCGCGGTGGTGTTCGTCGTCCGCGGATTCGCCGGAGCCGATCAGCACATCGTCAACGGATTCGGCAACGCCGGCTGGTTCGCCCTTATCGGCGCTGTGCTGCTGGCCGCGGCGTGGGCGCTGTGGACCGGGCGGCGGTGGGGCCGCGGCATCGCCATCTGTGCGCAGATGCTGCTGTTGCCGGTCAGCTGGTACGTCGGAGTGGGCTCGCATCAGTGGATCTACGCGGTTCCGGTGGCGCTGATCTCGGTGGCGATCCTGGTTCTTCTGTTCAGCCGCAGCACGATTGGGTGGTTGACGGGCCCCCGCTGACCGGCAGCGGGGGCGTCGCCGTACGCGATCAGACTGTGATCGCCCACACCTTGCCGGGGGTCGCCGGATTGCTCGTGACGTAGATGGTCGTGCCGTCGGCACTGACCGCCACCGCGCTCGGCTTCTCGCCGGTGCCGAGGCTGATGGTTCTGATGACGGTGTTGTAGGTGCCACTGGCCGGATCGGTGTCCACTACCAGCACCTGGCCGTCGACGCCCTGGTTGGTGACGTAGGCCCTCGTGCCGTTCGGGCTGATCGCCACGCCCTGCCCGGCGCTGCCGATGGCGACGGTGGCGAGGACCGAGTTGTAGGTGCCACTGGCGGGGGCGGAATCGATCACCGACACTCCGGTGTCGCTGACGACGTAGACCTTGCTGCCATCAGGTTTGACCGCCAACGCCCTCGGAGATGCTCCGACGCCGCCGATGGTGGCGCCGACGGTGTTCGCGGAGAGGTCGACCATTCGCACCTGCGCGCTGCCGTTCGCGCTGTAGTAGGCGCGAGCGCCGTCGGGGGTGATGACAATCTGTTGCGGGCTGTTTCCGACGTTGGCGGCCCCCGTGAGTCCGGCGGGGGAGACGACGGTGTTGCTCGCCGTGGTGAGGTACCTGACCGCGGGTTCGGATGCCGCGGTCATGGTCACCGTCGGCGTGGAGATGGTCGCGGTGTTGTAGCCCGCGATCGAACCGGTGGACCCGGTCGCCTCGGCCCACCCGGACCGGAAAGTCAACTGGCCCAGCGTGTTTCCGCTCGTGACGATCGGCAGGTCCGAACTCCGGTAGGCCAGCGGGCCGCCCGATCCGTCGATCGCGAAGGCGCCCTTGCCGTGGCTGTTCGACAGCGTGTTGTTGATAAGCACGACCCGATTGAAGACATTGCCGAAGTTGGCCGCGGCGCCGAAATCGACGACGAAGGCGCTGGTTTCGTTGGTGGTGTTCCCGTTCACGATCAGGTCGAACGCCCCGGCTGCACGGGGGAAGTAACCCATGTTCACGAACTGCGACAAAGCAACGGAACCGGTGAACGTGGAGCCCTGAATGGACAGACTGCCCGCCAGATCGTCGCCGCTGTTGTTTCCGGTTGTCGACGTCAGAGTGACGGCCCGCAGGTTCGTGCCCGACAGGCTGTTGGCGAACGTGTTGTTCGCGATGAACGAGTCGCCGCCGTTGCCGTAGACCAGGAAGCCTCTGCGGGTGCCCGACGAACCCGAGATCAATTCGAACGTGTTTCCTTCGACCACATAGTTGTTCGATCTGATGCTGAGTCCGGCCTTGGAGTACTGCACCGTGACGCCGTACATCCGGAAGTTATCGAGGCGCGTCGTGTTCGGGAATCCGCTGCCGCTCACCGAAATCGCTGTGCCGATGTTCGTGTCGGACGTGACCTGCCGAATCGTCAGGTTCTCCAGCAGCACGTTGTCCGCAGACACGCTGACAAAGGACTGAGCATTGCCTCTGGTGTCTTGCACGATGACGCCGGCTTGGGACTGGCCCACCAGATAGATCGACTTGTTGATGTTGAGGTTGGCCGACAGTGAATAGGTGCCGTTGTTGAGCATGATCACGTCGCCGGTGTTCGCGGAATCAATGGCCGCCTGAATATTGTCGCCGGGGTTCAACGTGGTCGTCACCGTGTAAGACGGCTTATTCGGGATCTGCGGTAGTGGGGTTGCTGTCGGATTGGTGAAATAGGCTCGCGTGCCGTTCGGAGTGACTGCCACGCCGTACAAACCACCGGTGCTGCTGGCGCTCGTGACCGTGTAGTCGGTTGTATTGATCGCGAACACAGAGCCGAGCGAGTTGGTGACGTAGGCCGTGAGACCGTCGGGCGCGAACGCCACGCCGGTCGGTTGCCCGCCCGTCGCGATGGTCTGGATGACCTGCTTACTGGCAGTGTCGATCACCGACACGGTGCCACTGCTGGAATTGCTCACGTAGGCGGTGGCGCCGTTCGGGCTGACCGCCACCCCGAACGGATTGTTGCCGACGGCGATCGTGGTGATCATGGCGTACGCGGTGCCGGGCTGGCCGGGCTGGCCGCTGGCTCCGCCGTTACCGCCGGTGCCGCCGGTGCCGCCCGTGCCGCCGGTGGCGTCGGCGATGTAGGTGGCGTGGGCGTCGCCGCCGGTGCCGCCGTCGCCGCCGTTGGCTCCGTTGGCCACGCCGGTGCCGCCGCCACCGCCGTTACCGCCGAGGGCTTTTCCGCCGTCGGAGGTGGCCATTCCGCCGGTGCCGCCGTCTCCGCCGCCGGCTCCACCTGTTCCGCCGGCGCCGCCGTTACCACCGGTGGCAGGACCACCGGCGGTGGACTGCGCCTTGCCACCGTTGCCGCCGTTGCCGCCCAGAGCATCGGAGGACTGGCCGCCAGTGCCACCGTTGCCGCCGACGGCCGCGCCGGCCGTCGAGAGGGCGTCCCCGCCCTTGCCGCCGTTGCCGCCGTTGGCTGCCGCGCCGTTGGCACCGGTGGTCCCGGCGGTTCCATTGCCCGCGCCGCCGGTTCCGCCGCCACCGCCGGTGCCGCCAACCCCGGCAGTGCCAGAGTTGCCGCCGCCGCCGCCGTTGCCACCGGTCGGGAGGGTGTCACTGCCGTTGCCGCCGCTACCGCCGTTGCCGCCCTGGCCGGCGTTAGTGCCGGCACCCCCGGCGCCACCGGCCCCGCCGGTTCCCGACGTCGATGCGCCGCCCACGCCACCGGCACCGCCGGAGGCACCGCTGCCGCCGTTGCCGCCGTTGCCGCCGTTGGTCGCGGCGGCCAGGGCTGTGGCGTCGGTGCCGGTGGTCCCTATCGCGCCGTTGCCGCTGTTGCCCGCCGCACCGCCGGCGCCCCCGGCGCCGCCGTTGCCCCCATTGCCATACAACAAACCCGCATTACCACCCCGGCACGCCCCCGACGGGCAATCTCCCGTACTGGTGAAGCTGTAGCCGTTCCCCCACAACACCCCCGCGTTCGGATGATCCTTCGTGCCATCCCCGATGAACAGCCGCACAAACGACCCCAACGGATCCACCGCCGCCGCCGCCCTCGGCGCGAACAACGAACCCAAACCGGCCAACGGACCGCCACTGCTCGTGGTGGTCGCCGCCGCCGGCGCCGTCTGGGCCGAGCGCCCGAGCTCGCGGCGGGTGACCGCCAACGCCGACCACATCAGCGGCCCCGCTGCCGTGTTGTCTCCGGTACCACCGGTTGTCAGCCACGACAACAGATTCGCGCCGATACCTCCCACCGACGCCGCCGCCGCCGCAGGCGGCATGGCGATCATGCCCGGAGCGTTAGTCGTGGTCGCCGCCGCCGCCACGGTGATCACCGGACCCGTCGAGCGTGACCCCGACCCCGTCAGCCCCCCGGTCGATTCCGCCGTCGACGAACCCACCACCGTCGTGGTCGACGGCGACACTGCCTGCGCCGGCAGTGGGCCCGACACCACCGCGGGGGGCTCCACCGCGACGGGCGCCGCCGATGCCGACCCCGAGTGGGTCGGCCCGGTCGGGGTGCTCACCGGCGCGGTCTCCGGCTCAGGAGCCACCGAACCGCGATGGCGCGGAGTCACCTCCACCGGCACATCCAATGTGGGGGACCCATGGGCGCCGCGAGCACCCACCGCCACCGGATCAGCCCCAGCAACCTGATCAGCCCCAGCAACCTGGCCGGCCCCAGCAACCGGATCAGCCCCAGCAACCTGATCGGCCGCCTCCACCGGATCAGCGGTGGGTGCCGTCACAGCCTCCGGAACCTCTACCGCCGCCTGCTCCTGTTGTGGCGCCGCCGGCGCGTCGATGACGACCCGTGCCCCGCCCCGGCCCCGGCCCGACGGCCTCGTCGACGGAGTATCCGAGGACCCCGAATCCGACGAACCCCTCGAACCGACTGACCCCTGGGTATCGGCGAAGGCCACCGGCATCGACACCAAGGCCGCACCCACACCCAACGTCACCGCCAAAGCACCCACTCGCCCGACAAAACGGGCACTATCGGTCCCCTGCGGCAACATCGCCGCACGACTCACCGCAACGCGGCGAACGACCGGACGACCGGAAAAATGGGCAGCAACCATGGCGACGTGTCCTTCTCGAGTAGGTCCCCCGTTGATAGACCCGTCGATCGGTCGCAGCCCCCCAAGGCGGGACAACCAGCGATTACTTTGACGAAATAGCTCCAGGGTGGTGTCCCACGTAACGCTCAGGTTTCGACGGTGTCAATGAAAATGCGGCATTTTACCCAAAAGTGGCGACTTTAGTCCTCAAAACCGGAAGTCCAGATCAGCAAACGCAGTGGGTGTGCGCCATCAAACTCCTGAGCCGGCTAGGGCGTGTCTCCCGAATCGGTAGTGCCGACGCGGGAATGTATGACGGCGCAGGCCAGTAGGACACCGCCGAGGTAGGTCAGGGCGTACTTGTCATATCGGGTGGCGATGCCGCGCCATTGCTTGAGCCGGTTGAAG